>CAYMNG010000006.1:0-50621 GCA_964391765.1 uncultured Bifidobacteriaceae bacterium
GAAGCACTTGCGCTGGAACTCCTCGTCGCCGACCGCGAGCACCTCGTCGACCAGCAGGACGTCGGGCTTCATGTGCACGGCGACGGAGAACCCCAGGCGCACGTACATGCCGCTGGAGTAGTGCTTGACCGGGTCGTCGATGAACGCGTCGAGACCGCTGAACTCGATGATCTCCTCGGTCGTCGCGGCGATCTCCTTGCGGGACAGCCCGAGGATCGATCCGTTCAGGGCGATGTTCTCCCGACCGGTCATGTCCGGGTGGAAGCCGGCACCGAGCTCGATCAGCGCGGCGACCCGCCCGTGCGCCGCGATCGACCCGACGGTCGGGCGGTAGATGCCGCCGATCATCTTCAGCAGCGTGGACTTGCCGGACCCGTTGTGCCCGATGAGACCGTAGACGCTGCCCTTGGGGATCTGCAGGGTGAGGTCACGGACGGCCCAGAAGTCCTGCGGGTTGCGGGAGCGCCCGCGCACGATCCGCTCCTTCAGGGAGTTGCGTCGATCGGTGTGCCGGCGGAACCGCTTCCCGACCCCCTGCAGGTCCACGGCGATCTGCGGTGCGCGGTCTATCGTCACAACAGCTCTCCGATGTCCTCGCTCTTGCGGTCGAATACCCGCAGGCCCAGCCAGAAGACGGCGAACCCGCCCGCGAGCAGCGCGACCAGCAGCCAGGCCGGGGGTGCGACGAGGGAGTACATGGCGTCGTGCATCGCCTCGACGTACCAACTCATCGGGTTCACCCGGATCACCCAGCCGATCAGCTCGCTCTGGCCCTCGATCTGGCTCATCGGATACAGCACGGGCGTGAGGAAGTACAGCGCGCCGAGTACGACCGCGACGATGTACATCACGTCGCCGAAGTGCGCGTTCAGGATCGACAGCATCAGTCCGACGCCCTGGGCGAACAGGGCCGTGCCGAGCAGGATGGGTACGGCGAGCAGCCATGTCCAGCTGACGTTGCGCAGGACGCCGAGCATCGCGATCAGGACGAGGAGTTCGAGCACGACCTGGACGAGTTGGACGACCGAGGCGCCGAGGATCGGTGTCCACGCGGGGAACTGCACCTTCTTGAGCAGTTCGCCGTTGGACTTCAACTGGGTCATCGACAACGTCAGCAGGCCGGAGAACAGGTTCCAGGTCACCAGCCCGGTGAACAAGAACGCCGCGTACGAACCGCCCTCCCCGTTGCCGAGTGGCGGTGGCTTGATCTTGAACACGACGCTGAAGACGGCGGCGTAGACGATCAACGTGATCAGGGGCTGGATGAGCGACCAGGCCCAGCCCAGGACGCTGGCGCGGTATCGGGTCGCGAAGTCGCGGTTGGCGAACGCCGCGATCAGCGTGCGCTGCCGGTACAGGGCGGAGATCATCGCGAACAGCCGCCCCTTCTGCGCATGATCTGCGGAGTCTACCGACGCCGCGCTCTAGGGTGCGACCGTGCAACCGTCGACCCGCGGGCGCCCGGCTCGATTGGCCGACGCCGCCGCCGCTGCCGGCGTGTGGGCCTTCGTGTCGTTCGGGTCGACCGCGCAGCGGTGGACGGGCCTGGACACCCCGGACTCGGAGTTCTACGCGACCCTCGGCCTGTTCGGCCACGACGTCACCGACCGCGCGGCCTACCCGGTCTACTACTGGACCCGGTTCGGCACGATCCTGCCCGTGCGCGCGTTGACCGCGCTGTTCGGGTCGTGGCCGGGCTACCACGTGTTCTGGCTCGTCCTCGTGGCGGCGATCGTGGCCGCGACGTTCGTCCTCGCCCGCCGGTTCACGACGCGGTTCGTGGCCGCGTTGCTGGCGGCCCTCGTGTCGCTGAACACCGTCGTCCTCGGGATGCTCGGGAACCCGTACGTCAGCGGGACGGCGATGGCGGCCACGATGGTGCTCATCGCGGCCGTGGCGTACACGCTCCCGGTCGCCGGGGCCCGGGCCGCGTCGCGGTTCGGCGCGCCCGTCGTCGCCGGACTGGCCCTGGGCTGGCTGGCGATGACGAACCCGTACGCGACGATGCTCGCCACGGCCGTCTGGGTGGCGGCGACGCTGGTCGTCGCCGCGCAGTGGCCGACGGGGCGGATCGCCTACCTCGCCCGATCGATCGGCCTCGGCGTCGTCGGTGCGGCACTGTCGTTCGGGGCCCTGCTGCTCGCCGGCCGGCTGGTGTTCCCGGGGATGGACTGGCTGGCGACGAACGTCTACTGGAGTCGCGTGCTGAACTCCGCCGACTACGTGACCGACGTGTGGAGCTTCCGCCGGGACATCGTGTTCGTCGTGCCCGCGGTCGCGCTCGCCTCGGTGGTCGCCCTGTGGGCGACGCGTCGCCGGGATCCGGTGCTGCGCCTGGCCGCGGTGCTCGCGCCGGCGTCGGTCGCGTACGGACTGGGCTTCTTGGTCCTGTCCCCGAGCAACACCTTCGAGGTCCCGCACTACCAGGCGCTGCAGTGGATCCCGGCCCTGGCCGGGCTCGTCCTCGCGGTCGCCGCCGTCGTCGGGCGGCGCCCGGCGCCGTGGTGGGTCGTCGCGATCGGAGCGGTCGCGGTCGTGGCGACCGTCGTCGCGGGCCACTGGACGGGCACGCTGGACCTGCGGGTCGGGTGGGCGCTCGGCGCCGTGCTCGCCGTCGGCTTCGTCGCGACGACCGCTCGCGCCGGCGCCCGTGCCGACGACCCTGCCGATCTTCCTGCCGGGCCGGCGATCGTCAGCGTCGTGGTCGCGGCCGGGGTGCTGTTCGCCGGATTCCAGGTCCTGCAGAACTCCCATCGTCCGTTGACGACGGTCGCCGAGAGCCCGTACGCGAACGCGTTCACCCCCAACGACGTCTTCGCCAAGCTCGACTCCGCGCAGCGCGCGCAGCGCTGGCTGGTCGACAGTACGACGAGCCAGGACACCGTCCTCGTCTGGGTCGACGCCGACTGGGGGGTGGACGAGACGCTGCTGCCGATGGCGGCGTTCCAGCTGTGGGGGGCCAACCAGGTGACGCCGTTGCCGTCCTTGTACGGCGCCGAACTGGATCGGGCCCGCGACCTGGGGACCGATGTCATCGCGATGTACGGGCGGACGAAGGCGGCGATCTGGCGCTTCTGGGGGTCGTTGCCGCCGGACGTCCGTCGCAGCGATCCGCGGTGCACGGACTATCCGTGGCCGAACCCGTCGGTGTCGACCGCGTACGTGTGCCTGACGCGGATCACCTGGCGGTAGCCCCGCGGTTTCGCGGTGCCCGGACCGGCGGCCGTGTGGCACAATCGCGCTCGTTTCGCGTCTCGCGGAAGACCAACGCTGAAGGGCACCGCACGTGGACTACAACTGGCTGACGCCCAAGGCGCAGGCGAATCCGGCTGGTGACAAGGGGTGGGGATCGTTCGCCGTCGAGCCCATCCGCGCGGGGGAGACGGTCGCGGCGTTCGGCGGCTGGGTCGTCGACCGGGCGACGCTGTCGACGATGTCCCACGATCGCCAGTCCCGATCGATCCAGATCGACGACGACCTGTACCTCGTCTCGGACGAGACGCCCGAACCCGGCGACATGTTGAACCACTCGTGCGAGCCGAACGCCGGACTGCGCGGCGCGTCGATGCTCGTCGCGATGCGCGATATCGCGGTCGGCGAGGAGATCTCGTTCGACTACGCGATGTGCGACGCCAGCGACTACGACGAGTTCTCCTGCATGTGCGGCCAGCCGACCTGCCGGCAGGTCGTCACCGGTGCGGATTGGCGTGATCCGGTGCTGCAGGCGAAGTACGACGGCTGGTTCTCGCCCTACCTGGTCAAGCGGATCGCTGCGCTGCCGACCGCGTAGGGACCTGGGCGAGGGCCAGCGCGCTCAGCAGGTACGCGTCCCCCCAGGCGTACGTCCCCTCCCGCGGATCCGCGGGCACGTTGTACGCCTGCCGGTGCAGGACCCCCGGACCGGCCTGGGCCAGCCACGGCGCGGACGTGAGCGTGGCCAGGGTGCGCAGGGCGTAGTCGCGTTCGCGCACCGCGCGATCGGCGTCCGGCTCGACCTGCGCGAGCACGAGCAGGCCGTACGCGGCGATCGCCGCGGCGGACGAGTCCGACGGTGCGCCGTCCCGGTCGATCGTCAGGTCCCAGGCCGGCACGCAGCCGGCCCGGACGCGGGTGGTCCAGTGGTCCGCCGTCCGCCGGGCGGCGGTGAGCAGTTCGGCGTCACCGGTGAGCGCGTACCCGCGGGCGAACCCGGCGATCGCCCAGGCCTGTCCTCGGGCCCACGTGCTCGCCGTGCTCGCGCCCTGCCCGTACACCGGCCCGATCAGGTGGCCGGTGCGCGGGTCGTACGCCTGCCGGTGGATCGTCGACCCGTCCGGGCGGACGAAGTCCCGGGCCAGGGTCCGCAGGTGCCGGCGGCCCTGGCGCATGAGCCGCGCGCCCTCGTCCCCGCCGATCTCCTGCCCCTGCTCGAGGAGTAGCGGTGCGTTCATCGCGGAGTCGATGATCAGCCCCCAGTGCCCGGCGTAGGTCGCGGACCGGATCGCGCCCACCCGCGGATTCCACCGGGTGGCCAGGGATCGGGCAGCGGTGCGCAGCGCCCGTGAGTAGCGGGCGGCGCGGTCCGGATCCAGGGCGCGGGCCAGGCCGACCGGCAGGCCGATCATGAAGCCGAGGTCGTGCGTCCCGCGCCACCGGGCGACCGGCAGGAGTCGGTCGGTGTAGGCACGGGCCAGCGCGCGCCAGGTCGGATCCATGGTGCGGGCGTACGCCAGCCACAACGAGGCCGGATAGAACCCCGACGTCCAGGCGTAGGCGTTCGTCCGCCGGTAGGGCCCGCCCCCGGTCGCGCCGAACGGGAACGTCGTCGGCCCGGTCAGCGCCCGCAGCCGGGGCAGTGCGGTCGCCCACGCGCGTTCGACGGCGGCGGCGTCGAACGGCGGGTCGACCGCGGGATCGGCCCGCGGGCAGTGCAGCGCGGTGGTCGGTGCGGCCGGCGCCGCGATCGCCACGGCCGGCAGGGCCGTCGCGATCGGGGCCGCCAGCGCGAGGCAGGCGGCGCGCGCGGCGAGCCGAGCGCGGATCACGTCGTGAGGACGATCTTCCCGATCGCGGCGCCGTCGGCGAGCAGTTGGTGCGCCCGCGCGGCGTCGGTCAGTGGCAGGACGCGATCGACGACCGGCCGCACGACACCGGAGTGGATCCACGGCCACACGGTCCGTTCGACCTGGGCGCAGATCGCGGCCTTCTCCGACTCCGGCCGTCCGCGCAGCGTCGTGCCGTGGACGGTGGCGTTCTTGCGCATCAGTGCGCCGATGTCCAGTTCGGCCGCGGTGCCGCCCTGCAGGCCGACCACGACCAGGCGGCCCTCGCGCGCGAGCGCGGACACGTTGCGGGCCAGGTAGGCCGCACCCATGTTGTCGAGGATGACGTTCGCCCCCCGGCCGCCGGTCGCGTCGCGGACGACGTCGACGAAGTCGTCGCGGGTGTAGTCGATCAGGACGTCGGCGCCGAGCTCGGCGCAGCGGGCGAGCTTGGCCGGGCTCCCGGCCGTCACCGCGACGTGGGCGCCCAGGGCGCGGGCGATCTGGATCGCCATCGTCCCGACGCCGGAGCCGCCGCCGTGGACGAGGACCCACTCCCCCTCGGTGAGGTTCGCGACCATGTCCAGGTTGCTCCACGCGGTGCAGGCGGCCTCCGGCAGTGCGGCGGCGGTGACCAGGTCGACGCCGGCCGGGACGGCCATGACCTGCCCGATCGGCACGGCGACCTTCTGCGCGTAGCCGCCGCCGGACAGCAGCGCGACGACCTTCTCGCCGATCCGGTCCAGGCCGATCGCGGCGCCGACGGAACTGATCGTGCCGGCGCACTCCAGGCCGAGGATCGCGGACGCGCCGGCCGGCGGCGGGTAGTGGCCCTGGCGTTGCAGGAGGTCGGCGCGGTTCACCGCGGTCGCGGCCACGTCGATGATCACCTCGCCGGCCGCCGGGTGGGGGTCCTCGGCCGTGGTCCACTGGAGGACCTCTGGCCCGCCGGGTGCGGCGAACGTGATCGCGTGCATCGACTACCCCTCGACGGCGTTGTGCCGGATCACGACCAGTCGGTCCCCGTTCACCAGCCGCCCGATCGAGTCGGTGTCGAACCGGTGGGCGACCCCGCCGCGGATGACAGCCAAGACGATCTGGCCGTGAGCGTCAAGGTCGGTCGGTGCCATCCCGAGCTCGGCACGGGTGATCGGCCGTTCGATCACCTCCAGTCCGCGGCCGGCGTCCAGCAGGTCCTCCATGATCTCGCCGGCGGTCGACGACACCAGGGACAGGCCCATGAGCTGGCCGGCCGACTCCGCGGTCGGGATGACGTTGTTCGCGCCGGACTGCCGCAGTGCCTCGACGTTCTGCGCCTCGCGGGCGGCCGCGACGATCGTCGTGCGCGGCGCGAGCCGGCGTGCGGTCAACGTCACGAGGATCGTCGTGTCGTCCTCGTCGGTGGCGACGACGACCCGGGCCGCCGTGGGGACCGCGGCGTCGCGCAGGGTGTCCTCGCGTCGGCCGTCGCCGACGATCCCGACGAACCCGTCACGGTTGGCCTCGTCGATCGCGACGGTGTCGGCGGCGACGACGACGATGTCGGACGCCGGGGTACCCGCGTCGACCAGCGACCGCGCGGCGGCCCGGCCCTTCACGCCGTAGCCGATGATCACGGTGTGGTCCTTCACGCGCTTCCTCCAGCGGTTCGAGCGGAACTCCTCGCGGGTGCGCTGGGTGAGGACCTCGATCGTCGTGCCGACCAGCACGATCAAGAACACGAAGCGCAACGGCGTGATGACGACGACGTTCATCAGGCGGGCCGACTGGCACACCGGCGTGACGTCGCCGTAGCCGGTCGTCGACAGCGTGACCGTCGCGTAGTAGAACGAGTCGATGAGCGTCAGGCCGTCCTGGTTGCCCAGGCTCTGGTAGCAGTACCGCTCGGAGTAGACCAGTGCGGTCGTGACCAGCAGGGCCGCGACCGCGATGAAGATCCGCAGGCCGATGCTGCGCACCGGCGTGTGCCGACCTTCGGGGAAGTGCAGGACCGGCCGGCCGGAGTCGTCGGTCTCGGTCGCCGACCGGTGCCTACGAACGGCCATGGATGCGTTCCTTGGCGATGATCGCGACGACGACGGCGACTCCCACGACGGCGATCATTCCAGCCAGCAGGCTCGACGCGCCCAGCAACTTCAACGCGGTGGCGGCGAGCACCACGATCAGCAGGTAGCGCAGGGCCGTCCCGTCGTACCGGGAGGACATGCGCGCGCCGACCCAGACGCCGGGGATCTGCCCGATCAGCAGCGACGCGACGACCCACACGTCGATGTCGCCGAACCCGGCGTGCGCGATCGCTCCGGCGACGAGCATGGGGACCGCCTGGGTGAGGTCGGTGCCGACGAGGACGGACGGGCGAAGGAGCGGGTACATCAGCAGGAGCGCGGTGACCACGAGCGACCCGGAGCCGACGCTGGTCATCCCGACCAGCGTGCCGACGAGCAGTCCGAGGCTCGCGGTGAGGATGGGGCGGACCGGCAGGTCGGTGCCGTGGGCCGCCGCCGCACCCCGAAGTCCGCGGGCGCGGCGGACGACGAACGTCTTGGCGACCATCGCGACGACGGCGACGACGAGGACCCAGCCGATCCAGGTCTTGATGGTCGCGCTGGCCTCGGGCGTGGTCAGGACCTTCGAGAACACCCAGGTGCCCAGGAGCACGCCGGGGATCGACCCGGCGCTGAGCCAGCCCACCAGGCCCCAGTGGACGGTCCGGGCGCGGATGTGGACCCACGCGCCGACGGGTTTCATCACGGCGGCAGCGACGACGTCGCTGGAGACCGCCGTGGCCGGGTTGACGCCGAACAGCAGCACGAGCATCGGCGTGACCAGCGCGGCGCCGCCCATCCCGGTCAGGCCGACGATCAGGCCGGCGGCCAGGCCGCCGAGCGACAGTGCGAGGTCCAGACCGCCCAGGTGCACGCGCCCACTCCCGAATACCTGTTTTTCCTATCGATTAGGGCGGGAATCTAGCACAGCGGCGTCCGCGCCGGCGCGACCGTACGGGTCGAGCACGTCGACGACGTCGCCGCGGAACCCGGTGCCCGGTGGTGCGACGGCGATCGCGTCCGCCGCCGCCCACGACGCCAGGTCCGTCCCGGGCATGGGGTGGGCGAGCGTCCCGGCGGCGCTGACCTCGAGGCGGACGGGGACCAGCGCGGTGTCGTCGGCGAAGTCGGCCGGCACGATGTCGGCCAGGAGGACCGCCGACCGGGCGCGGGCCGAGTCACCGACCCCACGAAGGGCGCGGACGAGCGGCGCGGCGAGCGTGAGGAGCCCGGCCAGCGCCGCCGGCGGGTCGCCGGGCAGGCCGACGAGGAATCGACCGTCGGGCAGTCGGGCCAGCAGCATCTGCGCCCCCGGCGTGACGGCGACGCCGTCGACCAGCCAGCGGGCGCCGAGGTCGGCGAGCACGGTGCGCAGATGGTTGTCCGGTCCCGGCGCCGTGGATCCGGTCGTCACGAGGACGTCGACCCCGGCGTCCTCGATCTCCCGCAGGAGCAGCTCCGCGGTGTCCGGCGCCCGCACGGCGGGGTTGCCCCGCGCGCCGAGCGCGCCGACGAAGGCCGGCACGCTGTGGCCGAGGGCATCACGTGCCCGCCCGGATCGCGGTAGGCCACGGTCGAGCAGGGTCGCGCCGAGGACGAGCGTCCCGACGACGGGCGGGCGGACGACCGTCAGGTCGTCCAGCCCGCGCGCGGCGGCCAGCGCGACGACCGACGGGGTGACCGGCGTGCCGGCCGGGAGCAGGACGTGCCCGGCCGCCGAGACCGCCGCCTGTCGGACGATCCCCTCCCCGAGATCGGGGCGGACCCGCTCGTCCGGCAGCCGGGTCAGGCGGTCCACGGCGACGGCTTCGCGGCGGCCGTCGTGTTCGCGGACCTGCACGAGGTCGCGGGGGATAACGGCGTCGCAGTGCCCGGGCAGCGGTTGGCCGCTCTGGAGTTCGGCCGCACTGCCCGGCGTCAGGACGTCGACGTCGACCACGCGCCAGGGGCCCTCGCCGCACACGGCGACACCGGCCCAGCGTGCGCTGTCGACCGGCGGGTCGTCCTGGGCGGTCGTCAGGTCGGCCGCGAGCAGCGCGCCGACGGCCTCGTCGAGCCGGGCGGAGGCGGCCGCGAGCGGTCGGGCCGACGCGGCCGCCACATGGCGCGCCTGCGCCCACGGCAGGACGCCGTCCAGACCGAGCGTGCTCACCGGACCATGCTGGCACGGCCGGGCCGGACCACGGTGGAACCGCGGGTCGGCGGGCGGAGGTCGCGACCGCCGTCGGCCGGTGCCGGCCGCGGCGCCAGCCTGCGCGACCGGTGACCTCGCGCGCTAGTCGTCGTCGCCGTCGTGGTCGCCGTCGCCGGCGTGACCGGACGAGTGGCCGGCCGAGTGGTCGTCGCTGCTCCCCGTCGTCGGACCCGGACTGCTCGGGGTGGGCGTCGGTCGACGGTCGACGCGCCAGGCGAACACGGTTCCGCTCGCGGCGTCCACATAGCCGGTCAGGATCGATCCGTCGGCCCGGGTCACCGGGACGGCCCACGCCGACCGGCCGTCCTTCGTCGTGCGGGCGACCGTGCCGACGGTGCCGCCACCGGCCGCGGTGCGGACCAGTCGGGCGGCGGCGGCTCGGGAGATGTCGGTGGCCGGCGCGGTGCCGGTGGCGACGGGCGTCGGCGGCAGCCGGACACCGGTCGAGGTCGGCACCGGCGACGACTGCCCCGCCGTCGTCACGACGAGGCGCTTCGCCGGCTCGTCGGCGCTGCTCGCGGCGGCATTCACCACGGCGACGCCCGCCACCGTCGCGGCGACGAGGACGCCGCCGGCGGCGAGGACCGGGACGATGATCTTGCGGCGTTCTGGCACTGTGCCTCCTTCGTCAGCGTCGCGGGCGCCGGCGACTTCGGGGCCGGCGACCCGACGCTACGGGTGCGATGCACGCCCGCAGCCAACGTCGGGTAAGGGGCGGGTAAGGCGTTCGCGACCGGGCTCGCGGGGACGTCGCCGGCCCCGGGCGCGTGTCACGATTGCCCCCGTGAAGGTCCTCGTCGTGGAAGACGACCCGGCCGTCGTCGAGCCACTGCTGGCCGGCCTGCGGCGCAACGGCATCGACGCCGACCACGTCGGGTACGCCGCCCACGTACTCGCCGCCGCGCCGGCGGCCGACGTCGTCCTGCTCGACCTCGGGCTGCCGGACGGCGACGGGCTGGCGGTCCTGCGCGACCTGCGCCGGATCTCGGACGTCCCGGTCATCATCGCGACGGCTCGCGGCGACGAGACCGACCGGATCGTCGGGCTCGAGTTCGGCGCCGACGACTACGTCGTCAAGCCGTTCTCGGTCCGCGAACTCGCCGCGCGGGTCCGCGCGGTCGCCCGCCGGCGACGGGTCGACGCGAACCTGGACTCCGGGCGACTGGTCGTCGACCGCGCGCAACGCCGGGTCGCGCTCGACGGCGCGCCGGTGGAGTTGACGGCGAAGGAGTTCGATCTGCTGGCGGTCCTGGCCGAGGAGCCCGGGCGCGTCGTGCCCCGCCAGGAACTGTTCGCCCGCGTGTGGGACCCGGTGTGGGTGGGCACCGGCAAGACCCTCGACGTGCACGTGGCCTCGCTCCGGCGAAAGCTCGGCGACCCGACGCTGGTGGAGACGGTACGCAGCGTCGGCTATCGCCTCGCCATGGACGACGGGTGACCCGGCGCCTCGTCCTGGCGATGGGGGCGCTCGCGGCGCTCGTCGCGGTCGCGCTGGCGATCCCGATGGCGACGGTCGTCGCGACCGATCAGCGGACCGCGTTCGTCGCCGGGCTCCAGGTCGACACGCTGTCCGGTGCGCTGGCCCTGTCCGCCGAGCCACGTTCGCAGTGGCACGCGACCGTGGACGAGATCGCCCAGCGCACCGGGGCCCGCGTCGTCGTCGTCGATCCGGCCCTGACCCTCGTGGCGGACAGCGACCACTCGTCGCTGGACCGTTCCTTCGACCGACCCGAGGTCCAGTCCGCGCTGGCCGGGTCGTTGACCTCCGACGTCCGCCCGTCGGCGACGCTGGGGCAGGACCTGCGCTACGTCGCCGCGCCGATCGTGCAGGACGGCAAGGTCGTGAGCGCGATCCGGCTGTCCCTGCCGGAGGCGGACGTGACCGATCGGGTCGGTCGTACGCAGCGCTGGCTGGTCGTGTTCGTCGCGATGGTGGTCGTCGCCGCCGGGCTGGTCGCCTGGCTGGTCGCGCGGTCGATCGCCGCGCCGCTTCGGCGGGTCGCGCGGACGGCCGCCGACCTGCCCGACGACCTGGACCTGCGGGTGGACGAGGCCGACGGCCCCGGTGAGGTGCGCGCGGTCGCCCGGGCGCTCAACCGCACGGCCGAGCGGTTGGCGGGCCTGCTGCGGCGAACGCAACGGGTCGCCGCGGACGCCTCGCACCACCTGCGCACGCCGCTGACCGGCGTCCGACTGCGGCTGGAGGCGATCGAGGACCTCAGTGACCAGGCCGATGTCCGATCCGAGGCGCAGGCGGGCATCCGCGAGGTGGACCGGCTGTCCCGGCGCATCGAACAGGTCATGAGCCTGGCCCGTACCGACGTGGGCGACGCCGTGAGCGTGCCGCAGCGGATCAGCGACATCGTCGCCGATCGCGTCGACTCGGTGGCGGGGATGTTCGAGGACCAGGCCGTGTCCTTGGCCAGCGAGGTCGAACCCGCGCTGATCGTGTCCGGGCCGCCGGGCCTGGTCGAACGCGTCGTTGACGAGATCCTCGGCAACGCGCTGCAGTACGCGACGGCCGAGGTGCGCGTCGGGCTGGTGCGCACCGGCGACGACGCCGTGGTCACCGTCGACGACGACGGCCCCGGCCTGCCGCCGGCCGAACGGGAGCGCGTCTTCGACCGGTTCGGCCGCGGCACGACGGCGGTTCCGGGGGGCAGCGGGCTGGGTCTGGCGCTGGTCCGCGAGTCGGTGACGAGCCTGGGCGGCTCGGTCACGGCCGGGCCGTCGCCACTGGGCGGTCTTCAGGTCACGGTCGTGCTGCCGCTGACGCTGTCGCTGTCACTGCCGTTGCCACTGTCGTCGCGGTGACGGTCCGCGGCCGATCACGCGGGCAGGACGCGGCCCATCCCGGTGTAGGAGCGCGACCACCACGAGCCGCTGATCGGGCTGACGCGGACGCGCTCGCCGTAGCCGGGTGCGTCGATCATCCGGCCGTTGCCGATGTAGATGCCCACATGATGGGCGCCGCCCCGGAAGAAGAACACCAGGTCGCCGGGCCGGGCGGCCGACCGGCGGATCTTCGTGACGCGGCCGTACTGCGCACGCGAGTTGTGCGGCAGGTCCCGGCCGGCCGCGACGCGGTAGACGTAGCGGACCAGGCCGGAGCAGTCGAAGGCCGACGGGCCGGCCGAGCCGGCCGAGTACCGGTCGCCGATCTGCTTGCGCGCGACGTCGACGACGTGGGAGCGCGTGGCGACCCGCTCGGCGGCGCGCGCGACGCGGTGGGCGGCGGCGACCTCGCGGGTGACGTCGGCCGTGGTCTCGGCGATCAGGCGGGCCCGCTGCCGGGCGTGCTGGGCCAGCGGCGTCGCCGCGATCGAACCGACCGGCACGATCGCCGGTGTCGCGGACACGGCCTGGGCCGGTCCGGGCTCGACGAGGGACACCAGGCCGGCGATGACGGCGGCACCGGTGACCACGGTCGCGACGCGCGTCACGAGGGGTCGGCGTTGTCGGGGGACGGCGATCGGGCGTGCGGGCACGGACGGGCTCCTTCGACGACTGCCTCCCAGGTGAGCTGACGGGCTCGGGCGCGAAGGTGCCCTACCACGGGCCGGTTGGCCGGCGTTCGCGGATTCGCCCCGTGAGGCACGCGTGCCTCGGTGGGTCCCCGGTACGCACCGGGTGCTGTCCCGCGTGCGATTCGGCAGGCCGTCGGCCCGTGACCAGGTGTCGCGGTTCGACCGACGGCGGATCGACGGTAGGTCGGACCCGACGGGGAAGTCCGCCGGGCGCCCCGGGTATCGGACGGTGGGTAGCGGGAGTGTGAGATGCCTCACGAGGATCGGATGCCACATCAGTCACATGGGTAACACGACGACGGTCGGACCGGCCAGGCCCGTTGCGCGTCCGGCCGGCCCGCCCGCTACCGTCCGCACCACCGCGGCGACCCACCACTGCGGCGACGAGATTGCGGCGACAAGGAGGCCCCGACGATGGACGACACCGTGCGCCAGCACAAGTACACGTTGACCGAGGACCAGATGCCGACCACCTGGTACAACCTCGTGGCCGATCTGCCGGTGGCGCCGCCACCACCGCTGCACCCGGGCCGGCTGGACCCGGTCGGGCCGGACGACCTGGCGCCCCTGTTCCCGATGGACCTGATCATGCAGGAGGTCACCGCGGAGCGGTACGTCGAGATCCCCGGTGGCGTGCTGGACGTCTACCGGCAGTGGCGGCCCTCCCCGCTCTTCCGCGCACACCGCCTCGAGCAGGCGCTGGGGACACCGGCGCGGATCTACTACAAGTACGAGGGCGTCTCGCCGGCCGGCTCGCACAAGCCGAACACGTCGGTGCCCCAGGCGTACTACAACGCCAAGGAGGGGACGACCCGGTTGACGACCGAGACCGGGGCCGGCCAGTGGGGGACGGCGCTGGCCTTCGCGTGCGCGCTGTACGGCCTGGAGTGCGAGGTGTGGCAGGTCGGCGCGTCGTACGACTCCAAGCCGTACCGGCGGCTGATGATCGAGACGTTCGGCGGATCGGTCCACCGCTCGCCGTCGAACCTCACCGATGTCGGCCGAGCGCTCGGCGCCGATCCGGCGAACGCGTCCGGCTCGCTGGGCATCGCGATCTCCGAGGCGGTCGAGGTCGCGGCGAAGGATCCGAACACGCGGTACGCGCTCGGATCAGTGCTCAACCACGTGCTGTTGCACCAGACGATCATCGGCGAGGAGGCGCTGCTGCAGCTCGAACTCGCGGGCGACACCCCGACGCTCATCGTCGGCTGCACGGGCGGGGGGTCGAACTTCGCCGGCCTGTCGTTCCCGTTCCTGCGCGAGAAGCTCGCCGGCCGGATCTCGCCGCAGGTCCTCGCCGTCGAGCCCGCGTCGTGCCCGTCGCTGACCCGCGGGGTCTACGAGTACGACTTCGGCGACACGGCGGGGAGGACCCCGTTGATGAAGATGCACACCCTGGGGCACGACTTCATCCCCGACCCGATCCACGCCGGCGGCCTGCGCTACCACGGGATGGCACCGCTGATCTCGCACGTGAAGGAGTTGGGGCTGCTCGACGCCGTCGCCGTCCCGCAGACGGAGTGCTTCGCCGCCGCGGTGCAGTTCGCCCGCACCGAGGGCATCGTCCCCGCGCCGGAGGCCTCGCACGCCCTGGCGATCGCGGTGCGGCAGGCGCTCGCGGCGAAGGAGACCGGCGAGGAGACCGTCATCCTCACCGCGCTGAGCGGGCACGGCCACTTCGATCTCGCGGCCTACGACGCCTACCTGGGCGGCACCCTCGTCGACGAGGAGGTCAGCGACGAGCGGTTCGCGGCAGCGCTGGCGACCGTTCCCCAGGTCGTGGGGTAGCGCCCGCCCGGCCCGTCCGCGTCCCGCCGCGCCGCGTCCTGCCGCGGTCCGCGTACCGCTGCGTCCTGCCGCACGTCCCGCGTCCTGCCGCACGTCCCGCTTCCTGGGACGTGCGGCACGAAACCGGCGTGCGACGCGGCGTGTCGTGCAACACGTCCCAGGCCGTCGGTCCCGCGAGTGCACGTGGGACCAGCGGGCACCTCAACGCGAAAACCGGGCCCCAGATGCCCGCTGGTCCCGCAAAGCGGGACAAACGGAGACGGGCGGCCGGCCTGGCGGGCGACGGGTGACGCCGCGCGGCGTTCGCCTCGCTCGGGCGCGAAGTGGTGCGTCGTAGGGTGGCGGCGTGACGCCGACGCGCCCGCGTGCCGCCCTCGCACGCGGCCTGGTCTTCGTCGGCGCGGCGACGGTCGTCGGCAACGGCGCGGCGTTCCTGCTGACGATGATCGCCGCGCGCGTCCTGACTCCCAGCGACTTCGGTGCGCTCGGCGCGCTGCTCGGGATGCTCGTCATCATCTCGACCATCAGCATCGCGACCCAGGCACTGACCGCTCGGCAGGTCGCCGTCGCGACGAGCGCGCCGGACCGGCGCGAGATCGAGGGTCAGGCGGTCCGGCTGTCCATCCTCGTCGGCGCGGCGATCGTCGTCGCCGGCGTCGTCGTCGCCTGGCCGCTGGGTGCGGTGTTCACGATCCCGGTCGCGGCGGTCGCGACGGGGATCGCCTCGCTCGGCTTCGTCGTGGTCGGTTCGGCGGCGATGGGCATCGCGCAGGGCCGCGAGGAGCACCTGCGGTTGTCCGCGGCCTTCCTGGCCAATCAGCTCGGCCGGGCGATCGGCGGGGTTCTCGCGGTGCTCGTGCTGCGCAGCGTGACCGGCGTCGGGGTCGGCGTCCTCGTCGGGTGCGCCGTCGGTGCGGTGATCGCCTATCGGATCGCGTGTCCGGGCGCGTGGTCGCCGGTCGTCTCCCGCGGAGTCGCCACGGAGTTCGGGCACATCCTGCACGCGCTCGTGGTGCTGTTCACGCTGACGAACGTCGACGTCCTGCTCGCCCGCCTGTTCTTGTCCGGCGACCAGTCCGGTGAGTACTCCGTCGGCGTGCAGTTGGCGAAGATCGCGTTCTTCCTCCCCGGGGCGATCGTCATCGTCCTGTTCCCGAAGATGACCGGCGAGGGCACCCGGCGGGCGGTGTACGTCGCGACCGGCCTGACCGCGATCGTCGGCGTGGTGATCACCGGCGTCAGCCTGGCGTTCGGGGGCCTGGTCGCCCGTGTGCTCGGCGGCGCGCAGTACGTCGACCTCGGCTCGGAGATCTGGCTGTTCGCCCTGGAGGGTTCGGCGTTCGCGCTGGTCCAGGTCCTGCTGTACGCACGCCTGGCGACCCAGGACCGTTCGGCGGTCCTGGCGGGTTGGGCGGCCCTGGTCGTCCTCGTCGGAACCGTCGTCCTGTGGCGCCATGGTTCCCTGGTGGAGATCGTCACTACGGTCGTCGTCGTGGCGCTGGCGCTCACGGTCGTCGGGCTGGTCATGGACCGTCGGTCCGTCGTCGTCACGCAGGTGCCGATCGAGTCGGCGGAGTAGGCCGCCGGCGGGGTCGGCGCGTTCGAGAGGTGGGTGTATGGGTCGGCACGCGAAGGACGCGACGGGTGCGGCGGACGTGTCCGACGGTCCGGACCGGCAGCGCCGCGGATGGCGCTGGCTTCGGTGGCCGGCAATCGGGTTGCTCGTCCTCGCCGTCGGCGCGGGCGGGGTGTTCGTGGGCCGGGCCTTCGGATCCGGCGGGTCGGCGGCATCCGGACCTGGTCAGGAACCGGTCGTGGAGGCGTCCCCGCAGGCTCAGCCGCTGCCTGTCGGCCTACCCGAGGCGACCGACTCGACGGGTGGCACCCCGACGTTGCTCGTCGCCGCGACGTCGAACGGTGGCCCGGCCGTCGTGAT
Source organism: uncultured Bifidobacteriaceae bacterium (assembly GCA_964391765.1). Classification (GTDB taxonomy): domain Bacteria; phylum Actinomycetota; class Actinomycetes; order S36-B12; family S36-B12; genus UBA10649. The sequence continues at coordinate 16,512 of CAYMNG010000006.1, forward strand.
GACCGCCGGCGACGGATTGCCGGACAAGGCGTCGTCGGCGATCGGATATCGCAGCGTGAACACCGGGATCAGCGGCGGTCAGGTGGCCGCGGTCCTCGCTGCCGCATTCGGGGTCTTCGGGCCGGTCGAGGCGACCGCGGACGGTTGGACCGTCGGGCCGTCGGGGAACCGGTCGCTGGTCGTCGACGCGAATCCGTTGTTCACCTGGCAGTTCGCCGACACCCAGGTCGATCCGACGCCGACCGCGACGCCGACCGCGTCGCCGACGGTCGGCACGCAGGCCGCAGCGACGGCGGAGGCAGTCCTCGAGCCCGATCGTGCGATCGAGTTGGCGACGACCCTGCTCGGCGGAATCGGCGTCGACACCGACTCGATCGACTGGCAGGTCGACCGGGCGGGGGAGACGATCTCGGTCACGGCGTGGCAGAAGGTCGGCCGCTCGCGCACGAGCCTGGCCTGGCGGGTCATGTTCGCGCCGGACGGCACTGTCGTGTCGGCATCGGGATTCTCCGCGGGGCTCGACCAGGTGCCGTACTACCCGGTGGTCGGCGCACGCACCGCCGTTCTGCGGACCGCGCAGCCGGGGTGGAGCGCGCTGGCGCCTCGGCTGGTGTCGCTGGGACCGGCCGGGGTCGATGACCCGACCGCACCGGCGAGCCCGGCACCCACGGTGACGGCGACCGGTGCCGTCACACTGCCGGCGCTCGCGGTTCCCGTGACGACGGTCACGGCCGAGGCGGCGGACCTGGACCTCGCGCAGTACTGGCAGGCCGACGGGAGCTTGTTGATCCTGCCGTCGTACCTGGTGACCGGAACGGACGGGAGTCGGTGGACCGTCCTGGCGGTGGACGGGCAGTACGTGGACTTCGTGGGCACTCCGGCTCGACCGGCACCGTCCGCTTCGCCGGCGTCGGTGTCGCCTGACGTCAGTCCGCCGGCGTCGTGAGCGCACGTCGCCACCACTACGGTAGGTCGACCAGGCGAGGTGGCAGAGTGGCCGATTGCAGGCGCCTTGAAAGCGCCCGAGGGGAAACCCTCCGGGGGTTCAAATCCCTCCCTCGCCGCGTGCGCAGCGCGCAAGGTGTGTGTGGGATTTGGGAGGAGTCGCGGTGTGGCCGCGCTGACGGGTCCATCCCTCGCCGCGTGCGCAGCGCGCGCTGGTCGGCGTGGTGAGACGCGGCGTGGCGATCGGCGCCGGTGCCGGCTGGATCGTGGCGGCGTCGGTCGCCGTCGGCGCATGGGCGCCGCGCTGGCCGGCGGACTGGCTCGAGGTGGACCGCTTCCCGGTGTGTCGTCTGCCGGGGGAGTCGGCTGACCGCTATCGCCGGATCGGCGTCCGGTCGTTGGTCCGCCGACTGCCGGAGGCCGGCGCGCTGCTCGGCGGGCGGAGCAAGGGACGGATCCCCGGTTCGTCGACCGCCGACCTGTCCGCGCACCTGGTCGAGCTGCGCCGCGCGGAATGGGTGCACTGGGTGTCGATCGCGTGCTCGGCGGTCGTGCTCGCCGTCGAGCCGCCGTCGGTCGGCGCCGCGCTCGTGTTGATCGCGGTCGTGGTCAACACGCCGTTCTTGTTGGTGCTGCGTTTCAATCGGCTGCGGATCGCGTCCGTGATCGAGCATCGGACCGGTGCGGCGTGAACGGCCTGCGTGCGCAGTTCGACCGGCTCCGCGCATGGGTACTCGACTCGTACGTCGTCGCGGTCGTGCGGCGGTTCTTCCGGCTTGAACTGCTCGAGCGGTCGTTCGGGTTGGCGGCCCAGGCCTTCGTCGCTCTCCTCCCGCTCGTCATCGCGATCGTGTCGGTGTTCGTCGAGGACAGCGGTGAGACGATCTCCAACCAGATCGCGGCCCGGTACGGGCTGGATGACTTTGCGCGGCAGGCGATCCGCTCGCTGTTCACTGCCACGTCGGACGTCGTCACCGTGTCATGGCTGGCGCTGGCGATGTCGGTGCTCTCGGCGTTCTCCTTGTCCCGTCGACTCGCGCGCACCTACGCGGCGATCTACGAGGTGCCGCCGCTCGGGCGGAAGCAGACTTGGCGCGGGTTCGTCTGGATCGCCTTGTAGGTGGGCCTGTTCATCGCGGCGTCGAACCTTCGCGACCTGTATCGCAGCCACGGCGGCTGGGTGGAGGCACTCGCGGTGCTGGGCCTGCTCGGGACGTGGTTCCTGGTCGACTGGGCGGGCGTGCGTCTCCTCGTGCCCGCGGCATCGAACCGGATCGTGCTGGTTTCGGCTGTCGTCAGCGGGGCCGGACGGCTTGGTGTGACCGCGTGGGCGGCGGTCTACATGCCGGCGGCGTTGTCCGAGCAGGCGGCGCAGTACGGCCCGATCGGTGTCACGTTCGCGATCTTCACGTACCTGCTGGTCAACGTCGTCGTGTACGTCGGCGCTCCGCTGCTCGTGACGACGTGGTCGCAGTGGCGATCGGCGCGGGCGGACGGTCAGCCGTCGACGAGCGACGCGGTGTCGATCACGAACCGATAGCGCACGTCACTGGCGACGACGCGTTCCCAGGCCTCGTTGACATGCTGGACGGCGATCGTCTCGACGTCGGCGCCGAATCCGTGCCGCCCGCAGAAGTCGAGCATCTCCTGGGTCTGCGGGATGCTGCCGTTGTTCGTGCCCGAGATCCGACGCCGCTGCGCGGTCAGGGTGAACGCGCGGACCGACAGTGTCGTCTCGGGCAGGCCGACCATGACCATCGTGCCGTCGAGGTCGAGCAGGTGCAGGTACGGGTCCAAGGACGAGATCGCACTGGCCGTGTTGACGATCAGGTCCAGTGATCGGGTCGCCGCGCGCATCGCCGCCTTGTCGCCGGAGACGAGGAAGTGGTCGGCGCCCAGGCGACGGGCGTCGTCCTCCTTGGCCGGGGAGTGGCTGACGACGGTGACGTCGGCACCCATCGCCGCGGCGATCTTGACCCCCATGTGCCCCAGGCCGCCGAGGCCGACGATGCCGACCCGCACGCCGGGTCCGGCGCCCCACTCCGCGAGGGGTTGGTACAAGGTGATCCCCGCGCACAGCAGCGGCGCGGCGACGTCCAGGCCGAGGGAGTCCGGCAGGTGCAGGACGTAGTTCTCGTCGACGACGATGTGGGTGGAGTAGCCGCCGTAGGTCGGCGTGCGCTGGTCGGCCTCGGTGCCGTTGTAGGTGAAGCTCACGTGGCCGGTGCAGTAGGACTGCTGCCCGGCGCGGCAGGCGGCGCACTCCCGGCAGGTGTCGACGTAGCACCCGACGCCGACCCGATCGCCGACGGCGAACGCGGTGACCGACGCGCCGACCGCCGTCACGACGCCGGCGATCTCGTGGCCGGGGACCATCGGGAACATCGACGTCGTCCACTCCTCGCGTGCCTGGTGGATGTCGGAGTGGCATACGCCCGCGTACGCGATGTCGATCGCGACGTCGTGCGGCCCGACGTCGCGTCGGTCGATCGTGAACGGCTGGAGGCGGGCGCCGACGGCGGGTGCGGCGTAGGCGAGAGCGCGCATGGGTCCTCCTCGGCAGGTGATGCGACGTCACCGTCATCCTGCCAAGGTGCTCGGCTCAGGAGTCGGCCAGGTGCCAGATCCGGTCGCCGCCGACGAGCGCGGCGGAGTTCGGGACGATGACGACGTCGTCGCCGAGCCAGGGCAGCACCGTCGGGGTGATGTTCCGGGAGTTGCCGCCGCCGAGGTAGAGCCGATCCCACAAGAAGACTGGGCGAAGGCCGGCGACGACCTTGGCCACCCGCCGGGACCACATCGCGTTCCCCAGCCGGCGTCGTTCGTGTTCGCCGATGTAGGTGTCGTACGACAGGCCCCAGCGCACCGGCGCCTGGGACAGTTCCAGGTGCGGTGCGAGGTGTCCCCCGTCGTAGATCGCGCAGCCCAGGCCGGTGCCCAAGGTGAGCACGAGCTCCAGGCCGACGCCGGAGACGACACCGGCACCGTGGACCTCGGCGTCGTTGAGGACGCGGGTCGGACGACCGAACGCCTGGGTCAGGGCGGTCTGCGCGTCGAACCCGGTCCATTGCTCGAGCAGGTCGGGCAGCACGCGACTGCGCGGTCCGGAGCGGGTGACGTAGTGCGGCGTCGTGATGACGACACCGTGACGGATCATCCCGGGCAGGCCGACGGTCACCCGCTCGGCCGCGGGGAGCTGGTCGGCGATGTCGACGAGCGTGGTGACGAACACCGGCGTCGGCATCGGGTAGGGCGCGGGGACCCGGATCGGGTGGGCGCGCATCGTGCCGGTCCCGTCCAGGACCGACGCCTTCATGCTGCCGCCGCCGCAGTCGATCACCAGGGTCGTCACGCGGTGCATTCTGCCCCTCGCGTGCCCGGTATCCTTTCCCCGCCGAGCGCAGCGATGCGACCGGCGGGGAGGCATCGCCTAGTCCGGTCTATGGCGCCGCACTGCTAATGCGGTTTGGGTTCACCCCCATCGAGGGTTCAAATCCCTCTGCCTCCGCCAACGTGTGTCCGGCCACCGGGCCGTCGGCCCGGATGTCGTGGGTTCGGTGCGGTGGCGCTAGACTCCCCGTCGGTCGTTCGCGGCCGTGCGCCCGTAGCTCAACGGATAGAGCATCTGACTACGGATCAGAAGGTTAGGGGTTCGAATCCCTTCGGGCGCGCTCGACGTTTCCGTAGGTCAGAGCCGGTTCTCCTCTCTCGGGAGGGACCGGCTCATCCTCGTTTTCGGGCCATGGCAGCTATGGCGGCAGCTATGCACCAATGCGTATGTGGCCGGGACGGGTCAGTCCGGCAGGGCGGCGTCGACGTCGACGCCCTCGGGGACGAGGGCGTCGAAGCGCACGAGAAGGCGCATGTGGTCGAAGACGCGGCCGGTCGCAGGCTGGTTGACGTGCTCGGCCGCGACGTGGACCGGCGCTTGGCTCGCGAGTACCTCGCGGACCAACGGCGCGAGCGCGTCGGGGACGTAGCCGAGCGCCCGGGTGCGCGTGGGGCGGGGCTCGCGTCCGACCAGGACAGCGACGGCGCTGACGTCGTTGTCGTCCTCGGGCGCCAGGTACAGCTCATCGCCCGACGACACGGCCGCGAGTTGCGACGCATCGGCGTCGACGTAGCGGCTGCCGTGGACGAGGAAGTAGAACGACAGGACTCCCTGCTCGTCGACCTGAGGGACGGGCAGGAGCTGGACGGGGTCGGTGGCCCGGGTGCCGAGTGTCCGGGCGAGCACCTCGAACGGCTCGGGTCGAGGGCCGTCGAGGCCGAGGGACCGAACGTAGGCGTCGTAGCTTTCGCGGCGCGGCGTCATCACCCGGTTGGCGAACATGGCGAACAGGTGGGCCGATCGATACTCCCGGTCGAAATCGGGGAGGCTGGCGAAGGCTCGGAAGCCCTCCGTGGACCGTGCCTGGGGCAGGTACCTGAAGCGGTAGCCCTCGTGGTCGCGGGTGAGCTCGCCCACTCGGTGGTACCCGCGGCTCTGCTCGGACTGCCAGAGCACGAGGAACCTGTCGGGCGTCGCCACCCGGGCGGGCCGGTCGATGAATGCTCCAGCGGTCATCGAGTCAGCCTCCCTCGGGTCGCCGCGACGAGTTCCACCACGAAGGTACGCGCCTCCTCCGACATCCACCCTTCAAGCACGGCCGCGACTGTCCCGCGGACGTCATCCATGCTCAGTGCCTCGACCCGGCTCAGCCAGAGATCGGCCGTCTTGCCGGGGACCTTCGCGAGGGCTGCACGCGCCAGGTCTACGAGCCCGATCCGGTCCGGGAAGTGCCGTGAGGTAGCACGTCTCGGAACTCATCGAAGGACTCTCCGCACTGCGCACCGTCTGGCTCTCCTCCTACGGGTTGACCGCGCCCGGAGGCGCACCCCTGGCCTGGCATGAAGCGCTGGCCCAGTGCCGAACCCGCCGACGCGACAGCGCAGCCGGCAGCGGTTGTCGAGGCCGGTCACGCCGCGAATGACGAGCCTGCTGGAGGCACCCACCAGGTGAGGGCACGGCACGCAGAGGCCCGGCCGCCCGCGAGTCTGTCCCACCCCGACATCCGTGGCCGCCCGACTCGCGGCGGAGTGACGCTGCTTCGAGGTCCCGAATGGGAATGGGTCGCGGGTTGAGTGAATCTGTCTTACAGAGCGTCGTACGCTGGCTTTGTGGCCGACACGATCACATTCCGACCCGACGAAGACACCCGGCGCGCCCTCGCGGCGTTGACGGCTGACGGAACGACGGTCTCGGTCGCGGTCCGGTCCGCACTCCTGGACGCTGCCAGAAGCGCTGCCGAACGTCGCCTACGCGAAGAGGCAGCGACCCTCGCGGCAGACGAGGCCGACCGCGCCGAGACCGCGCAAGTACTGCGCGACATGGAGACCTTGCGTGCGTGGTGAGGTCTTCCGGGTGAAGGCACCGCGTGGTAGGCGCGGGCACGAGCAGACCGGCGTCCGCTTCGCGGTGGTCGTTCAATCCGACGCGCTCCCTTTGTCGACGTGGCTTGTTGCGCCCACTTCCACGTCAGCCCGTTCCGCCTCCTTCCGCCCGGAGGTCGTCGTCGACGGACTGCCGACTCGCGTTCTGGCCGAGCAGACGGTGGCCGTCGACCCCGAGCGGCTCGGGGCTTCCGTCGGATTCCTGAGCTTCGATGAGATGCGCCGGGTCGACGCCGCGCTTCGCGTGGTGCTCATTCTGTAGCACACCGAGTCCCATTGACCGACGGGAATCTCGCGTGAACACGCGGCGAAATGATGCACCGCGTACGTGGTGGATGTGGTGCTTCGGCGCGACGAGTCAGTTGCTGTGGTCGTCGCAGGTGATCTTCGGCAGCGGCGGCTGGGAGCAGTACCTGGACCGCCTGTTGGCGATCGAGCGCATCGCCGTCGCTGCCATCGAGCCGCTGGCGACCGGGGCCGACCCGGACGTGCGGCGGGCGCGTGTAGCGCCCGACGCGCTCGCGACGCTCGGACCCGGTCGACGTCCCGGTCTGCTGCCTTGGCCAACGCCAGACGATCGCCGACCACAGTGACGGCGACGACGTCGCCCGCGACGATGCCCGAACGGCCGAACCATCCGGGCTCCAGCAGCCAGGCGTCGTCGACGACTCCGTTCGGGACGCCACGTTCCCGCAGCGCCGAGGCGTTGAGCGCGGCGAGGACCGCCCGCAGCGAGGTGCCGTCGGTGAGCGGCATCGGCGTCCGGTCGAGGTTCACCAGCAGCCCGAGCGGGGAGAGGCCGGGTGTCGCGAGCATGAGGTCGTATCGGATCTCGTCTTCGGTGACGGCGTGCGTGAACACCGATCCATCCAGCAGCGCGGCCGGCCAGAACATCGTCTCTCCGTCGAGCAACGAGTAGGCCGGGTGCAGATCATCGACCTCGTCGAACAGGTCCTCGAGCATGTCGACGGGATGCCGCCCCAGGCCGAGGCCGTCCGCTCGTATCTCGGCAGTGACCTCGTCGATCGTGCGCGGGCGCTCGGAGAGCAGACGCACGACGGCCGCAGCCAGGACGTCCACCGGCGGCACGGAGCCAGACACCATGTCCGGACCGTACGACGTGGCGCTGCGGTCCTGGTGAGGCCCGGTCCTATCTGGCTGCCCGCCCCACGCGGGCGCTGAGGTCGTCGAGCTCATCGAGCACGGCGCCGGCGCCCCAGATCTGATCGCGGGTGCGACTGGTCAACGGTCGCAGGACGCCGGCGGTGCGGAGCCGGTCGATGGCCGCGTACGCGAGGATGGGCCCTGAGCGGAGCGGGTCGATCGCGACGGCGGCAGACAGGATGGGATGGTCGAGCAGGAGTGGTAGGAGTCGTGCGGCGGCGCTGTCGCTGCGCAACGGCTCGGTCTGCCTCCGCCACTTCGCGGGGATCGACTCGAGTCGTCGTGCGGTGACGCGAGACTCGGCGGCGGCGATGCGGGTCGAGCGGGCGAACGAGGTGATCAGCGGATCGAGGTCGCCGCCGCGGTAGCTGGTGAGCAGGTCGAAGTAGCGGTCCCGGTGGGCGACCAGTGCGGTCGCGAGCGGTACCACGACGTGGGTGGTGATCCTGCGGCGTCGCAGTATCGCGTTGATGAGGGCTCGGCCGATGCGCCCGTTCCCGTCGGTGAAGGGGTGGATCGTCTCGAACTGCGCGTGTGCGATCGCGGCCTGCACGAGGGCGGGCATGTCGTCGCGGTTCGCGAACGCGATCAGATCGTCGACCAAGTTCTGCACGGTGTCGGGCGGGGGCGGAACGAAGAGCGCGTTCCGGGGGCTGTAGTTGCTGCCTCCGACCCAGTTCTGCATGTCTCGGAGACGTCCTGCGTACGCTCGCTCGTCGGGATCGTCGACCATGAGGGCCGCGTGCGCGTCGGAGATGTCGGCGAACTCGAGCCGGGGTGATGACGACACCCGGTCGATCATGATCGACAGCGCCCTCGTGGCCGCGACCATCGACGCAGCGGATTCGTTGGTCCGCACGCCGTGCAGCGCTCGCGCGAAGTCGCCGAGGCTGGCCTCCACCCGCTCGATCTTCGACGACGCGACCGACTCCGTTCGCAGGAGCAGCACGCCCAACGCGTGCAGCACGTCTCCACTGGAGTTGTCCAGCAACGTGATCTCGCGGGTCGCCTCCTCCACATCGGCCGCTTGAGCCGCCGTCAGCGGGACCTCGCGCCCCGCGATCGTCGGAGGGAGCGTCACGGCGATCTCCGAGACGGTTCGGTCTGCCCTGGTCCCGCCGCGCACGGTCTGCTTCCACGGCCGCGGCTCGTGGACCGCTGCGGGCCATGTCCCGACCCCTCCGACCCCGGCCACCCGTGCCTCCCTCGAAGTGGGAATAGGCTACTCGATATTCCCGCTTAACTACGACAACACCGAATAATAGATCGGTTGTTCAAGGTTGACTGCCGACGTGGCCCCCCACGTATGGCGCGCGAAAGGTCGTGCAGGAAGAGCGCGAAAGGTAGTGTAGATCGTGCGTGAAAGGTAGTGTAGAGGCCGTGGACTACCGCCGCAGGTACCTCGACGACGAACTCGACGCGCTGATGGAGCCGCCGTTCGCGATCGCGATCGACGGGCCCAAGGGAGTCGGAAAGACCGCGACTGCTCAGCGCCGTGCCGACGTCGTTCTGCGACTCGACGAAGGGCCGGTGCGCCAGCTCGTCGATGCCGACCCGGGGCGGGTGCTGGCCGGACCTGGTGTGGTACTGCTCGATGAGTGGCAACTGCTGCCGATGGTCTGGGATCGGGTCCGGCGCGATGTCGACGAGTCCGCCCGCACCTCCTTCCTGCTGACCGGCAGCGCCGCACCGGTCCCCGATGCCGACCGTCACTCCGGTGCCGGGCGAATATTGTCGTTGCGGCTGCGCCCGATGTCGCTTCCCGAGCGAGGCGCCACGGAGCCGACCGTGACCATCGCCGATCTGCTGGGCGGTCGGGCGGAGATATCGGGCCAGACGCCGTGGGGCGTGGGCGACTACGCCCGGGAGATCTGCGCCTCCGGCCTGCCAGGAATCCACGGACTCCCGCCGCGGCGTCAGCGGGCGCAACTCGACGGGTACCTGGCCCACGTCATCGACCGCGACATCGCCGACCTGGGCGTCGCGGTGCGCCACCCTGACTCACTACGCCGGTGGATGACGGCGTACGCCGCCGCATCCTCGACGTCGGCGAACTACACCACCATCCTCGACGCCGCTAGCGCCGGAGAGGCCCGCAAGCCGGCCAAGACGACCACCATCGCCTACCGCGATCTGCTGGCGCAGATCTGGGTCTTGGACCCGGTGCCGCCGTGGCAGCCCCACGGACCCGAGCTGTCGCGGCTCAAGAGCGCCCCCAAGCACCAGCTCGCCGACCCCGCACTGGCTGCTCGACTGCTTCAGCACACCCCTGAGACGCTGCTGGCGCCGCGCGCTGGCTCCGCCGAGTTGCTGGGCCAACTGCTTGAGTCGCTCGCCACGCTCACGGTGCGGGCCGCCGCCCAGGCGCAGGAGGCATCGGTCGGTCACCTGCGCACCCGCGACGGCGGCCACGAGGTGGACCTTGTCGTCGAGCGGTACGACGGGCGGGTGGTGGCGTTCGAGGTGAAACTCGCGTCGACGGTCTCCGATTCCGACGTCCGGCACCTCCACTGGCTGGCAGCCCGGCTCGGCGCCCGTCTCGCCGACATGGTGATCCTGACGACTGGGCCCGATGCCTACCGCCGGCGAGACGGCGTCGCCGTCGTCCCCCTAGCCCTGCTCGGGTAGTCGTCCCCCCGGGCGGCGGACGATGCGTGCACGTCATGGCACGCGGACCGCCCAGATGACCTCTCGCACGATGACCCTGAGCACCGGCGCTCGCGTCGGGCGTCGGTGGGCTCGGTGGCCTGCTCGGCGACGCGGACCAGCAGCAGGGGGAGTCAGCGGATCAGGACGTGGGCGCGGATACGGGGTTCGAGGCGGTCGAACACCGGCCGGAGCATGAGGCGGACGTCGTGTCCGGCGAAGCCGCGTTCGGCCGTCGAGGAGGTTCTTGTCGCCGAGGGGGATCTCGGCCGGGCTCAGGTGCGGGTCGGACGCCGACGGCTCTAGCGCCGCTCAGCCGGAAACGACTGCCCTGCCGCGAAACCCGCCCCGTCACCCCACCGGGTGTCCACGGGCTACGGGACTTGAGGTGGGGGGACTGACGCTGCGACGCGGTTGTTCGCGTGCGGCGCTATCGGTGATGTGTCGCGAGGATGCTGGAACCGCTGGAACCGCGCCTGCGACCGTGCGCGTGGGAGTCCAGCTCCTGGAGTGTGAGTCGACTCAGCAACTCGACCCGTGCCGCAAGCAGTCTCAGCTCGGGTACGCGGCGTTGGGGTGCCGGCAGGCTACGCACGGAATCCGAGGTCGCGGACGGTGCGATCTCAGCGAGTTGACGTACCCATCCACGCACGAACTCGGGTGGCACGCCCAGGGCTGTGGCGAAGTCGTCCCAGTTGCTTCCTCGGATCTCGCCGAACTTGCGCTCGCCGCCGATCGATATCGCAGCCTCGGGGAAGCGCAGGTTGCCGTGCCTGGTGGCGGTGAGCCCCGACGCGACGTCATAGAGATCTGCGAGCCGCACCGCCGCGCCCGCAAGCATCACCGAGTAGTTCTTGGCGTGCGCGTCAGGTGCCCCGAGCACGTAGTTGGCCACGACGGCCCGTCCGAACTGCTCGACCGCCTCTGGCCCCGATGTGTTGCGCAGGAAGTCGGCGATGCGACGCACACCTGGACCGCCATCTCGCTCGTACTTGCGAGACGGGTCGAGGGCGAAGGCCTGGCACAGATCCTCCTGGTGGATCCGCTCCCAGTGGCCATTGCGCTCACGACGATCGAACCTCGTGACGACGATGGCCGACTGGTCCTCGAACTGCATGTACCTGGTCGCCGCGACGCCGAGGCCCATGCTGGCCGCGGTGAGCATCGACACGTGCTCGACTAGCGCCTGGGCCGGGATGCTGCCAATCCCTGGTTTGACGATGTGCGTTGACGGCTCGGATCCGTGGGCGACGCCCCAGTCATCGCCAAGGGCCCTCAGGGTGAACTTGCTCTGGGCACCCGCCAACGACCAGTGCTCGTCGTCGCCCAGCCAGTCGGTGGAGTCCGTTCTCAGTCGCCGCAGTCGCTCGGCGATCTGCGCCTCGGTAACGGGCGTCACCGAGCCTTCGGCCAGCGCCTCGGGGTACTCCTCCTCCGGGATGTAGAGCGCACCTCCTGCCGCGTCGCACCCGATCGCGGCAACGAGTCCGAACGTGTCCCGATCCCGGAGGCCGAAGTGTCGCGCCCATCGCCGTCGGACGTCGTCGTTGTCGGGGAGGAGGCCGCGTAGGTGGGCCTTGACGAACCTGTTCGTATAGGTGGTTCCGGTCAGGGGCATGGACGCCGACAGGGGTGTCGCCACGGGGAGGGCGAGGTAGGCGTCGTCGTAGGTGAACCTGAGGCTCCCGCCCTCTCACTCGATCTCTCCCGCGCGTCTGCCGTAGAGGACCACCACGAGCCGACGCCCCGTCATCGGAGAACCTCCCGGAGCGATTCGTCGAAGGAGCTCCGTGGTCGGTCGACCAGTTCCACGGCGATGTCGAGTGCTCGCAAGACCGCGAAGACGCGCCCAACCTCTGCCCCGGTTCGATCCCCCGTCTCGAGCGCACTGACGAACCGACGGGAGACCGTCGCTCGTTCGGCCACCTCGGCCTGGGTCCAGCCTCGCGTGCGGCGCCTGTGCCGGATGGCGGCACCGAGTGCCTTCGAATCGGAGATCGGGCCAGACATGAATGTCACAGTGCTAGAACATTGATATCTGATACAGATCTGTTGCAAATCGAACGAGACGAATCTGTGTCATGACGCAGCCGGAAGTGCGCGCCCCGAGCGCGGCACCGAGTGCCGTTGTCGGTGAAGGACGAACGGCGCTCGGGCAGCTGGTCGGCCGGCATCTGACGCGGGACGACATCGGGTTGGACCTGGCCGGGTTGGATTCCATCGTCCGGGATCGGCTTGCCATCAGTGGCGGACTCGTGGGCGCGTGCGAGGACGTGCTGGGCCGCCGGCTGGTCGACCGAGCGCTCGTTCGCGCGCGAGCCAGAACGGTGCGTGATGAGCCGGTCGAGGCGATGCGTGCGGCCGTGGCCGAATGGCCGATCGAGCGGGGCTGGGCACGGGAGTGGATCGCCGAGGTCTCGCGGCTCGGGCTGCTGGCGCGATCCCGGACTCCGGTGACGACCGCCGAGCAGGGCGTTCACGTCGTCGGCCTCCTCACCTCCGCGTTTGCGGATCCGGCCGCGGGTGGCAGTGGGGTCGCTCGCACCGAGCTGGCCGCACGCGAATGCGGAAGTGCGCACGCACTCGACGACGGGACGGTCCTCGCCGCGGTCGTGCTGCGCGGGCTTGCGATGGCCGCCGGACGCCGACCGCCTGCGACGCCTCGGCAGCGACGCGAGTTGTGGCAGGTCTTCGGTGTCGAGCACGACCAGGTCTCCACCTCCGTTCTCATGCTGGGCGTTCGATCACGCACGGACGACGCGCTCGGAGCCAGGCTCGCGCTCGCGGCGGACGACTTCGATCCGATCCATCTGACTGCCCGGAACGTGGCGGCACTGGTCGCCGAGGATCTGGTCGTCGGGCGGGTGCTGGTGCGCGAGAACCCGCGCGTGCTCGAGGTCGCGGCGAACCTGCGTGGTGTCGACACGGTGGTGGTCTGCACGATGGGGAATCCGGCCGTGGCCGTGGTGGATCTCATGGGCAAGGTGCGCGATGCGGGCGCGACGTTGCGCTACCACGGGGACTTCGACTGGCCCGGGCTCGCCATCGCGGCCCGGGTGGCCGAAGCCACGGGCGCCCGGCCCTGGCGCATGGGCGCGGATGACTACCTCTCGGCCGTCGGGCAGGCTCGTGGTCACGTCCCGCTGGACGGTGCGCCGAGCCCGTCACCGTGGGACCGGAATCTTGCCGAGTCGATGCGCACGGCGAACCTCGCCGTCCACGAGGAGGCTCTACTTCCCGGACTGGTCGAGGAGTGGTTGGCCGACCGCGAGGACGGCGGGGCGAGTGACGGTTCCCGGGCAGGTCGGATCGACTCCCCTCCTGGGCCGTGGACGCGCAGTTGAACCACGACGGTGACGCACGGGCGCGCCTTCAGGTGCTCGGTGACCGCGGGGAGATCGGAGTCTGGTGGAACCGCGAGATCGTGGCTATCGTCTCCGGCGAGGTTGTCGCAAACCGAAACGGAGGAGATGGTGAAATCGCGAATCCTGACCGCGTTCGGCGTGGTCGTGTTGGCCCTCGGTGGGGCGTTGGTCGTCGCACCGTCCGCAGCCGCGGACACTCCGATCATCTGGTACCAGGGGGTCGGACGTGCCTCGGCCAGTGCGCCGTGCCCGACGACCAGTGCCGCGGATTCCGCGGCGGGCTGGACCGAGTGGACGCCGTCGTGGGAGGAGTGGGCCAACGACGGAACGGGTGGGAACGTGTGCACGCGCTCGATCACGTGGGCGTACGAGGCCGGTGTCGGCGGCATGCAGTTCCCATCGGCCGACTGCATCCTGACGTTCGGCGTGTGGTACGCCGACTTCGACGGGAACTATTTCCTGCCGCCCGATTCGACCGACTACAGCGACAGTGCCTGCGCGACAAGTCATAGTTTCCTGACCTACGGCTACGTCTACGCGCCCGAGGGACCGGGGCAGGCATTGACACTGTGCCATCTGGCATTCGGTGTCGGTGTCGGTGTCAACGGGTCGTTCGCTCCGGACGTCTACCAGTGCGACATTTAGCTGACCTGATGCACCGGTGAGCCATTTGCTGGGCCCCCGCCGACGGGACCGTCGGCGGGGGCCCAGCGTGTCTGCGGGACCAGTGGCGTCGAAGTCCGGCGCCGCTCGCCCCCTCCCGGGTGAACGACCAAGGCCCCCAGGGGCATCGACCGCGCTCCCCGTCCGCCGACTACGTGCCACGTATCCGCCCGATCAACTCCTGGGCCGTCATCGACGATGACTGCGGTCGAGGGGTCAGCTGTTGATCCTTCGCGAGCAAGCCGAACTCGGCGACTCGGACCGGATGACTTGACTGTCTTGACCACACTTGACGTACGTGACTACCGTGGCCATGTGACATCCCCGGTGTTCGCGGTCGGGTACTCCACGGAGCGCGACTACGAGAGCGCGCTGGTTGCCGCCCTGCGGGAACGACTGCGTCCCCGGCTCGCACGGCTGGCGGAGGCTGGTGTCCTGCCCGCGCCGGCGGACCTGGCGGACGCCCTCGCCGCGGCCGTGCCCGACGCCGCACCGCACCCGGCCGCGCTCGCGATCGGGCCGATGTTCACGTCGACGGGAGCGATGCGCCGCCTCGGGGTGGGCACCAAGCAGGCGCTCGCGTCCCGACGCGCGCACGAGTCGGTGCTGGCGATGAAGACGGCTGACGGACTGTGGGTCTACCCGGCCTACCAGTTCGCCGACCGCAGCGGACTGCGCCCCGGCTTCGTCGCGGTACTTCGCGCGCTGCGCGGGGTCGACCGCTGGTCGGCCGCCCTGTGGCTGGCCACGCCACACGACGACCTCGCCGGACTTCGTCCCGTCGACGCGCTCGCCGAGCACGATCCGGCGACGGTCGCCCGGCTCGCGTCGCACTACCGAACCGCGCTCGCGGCATGACGGCTCGCACGCATCGACGGCAAGGCCCGCCGACGGACGTCGACCATCGGTTCCCGGCCGCACGCCTGCGCCGCGTCCGATGGTTCCGCGCCCATCGCGAACGGGGCGGGGCCGACGGCGGGTGCTGGTACTTCTCGTCGACATCGGTTCCCGGCGGCGGTGGCCGCTTCGACCTCTCCGAGCCGCTGGGTACGTGCTACCTGGCCGCGACCGCGCTGGCGGCCGCGCGCGAGCGAGTAGCGCGTGCCGGTGAGGTCGTCTTCGCCCACGAGGTGGCCGGCGTCGTGGTGAGCGCGGTTCGCGCCGACCTCGGGCGGACGGCCGACCTGCTGTCCACCCGGGCGGCGAATCATGGTGTGACCGGTGAGCTGAGCACCACGACCGACTACGGGCTCGGCCAGGCATGGGCCGCCGCCCTGCACGCCGCCGGATTCGCGTCGATCCGCTACCAGCCGAGGTTCTCCACCGATCGGGTCGACGCGCTGGCGATCTTCGGGCCGACCGGCGAGGAACCGGCGCGAGGCCGCGTCGGCCGCACGCCGGTTCGCGACGTCCTGATCGCCGCGGGCTACACGATCACCGACGTGCCCCGCTCCACGAGCCCCGGTATGGCCCTGCTCGACTCACCCACCCGACCCGCGCACCCGATCAGCCGGCGAGCCCCGCGGCGCGGGATTCCTGGCCGAGCGTGGTGACGCCGCGACCGTTCCGGGTGTCCGCGACGGCGAGAGCGCGCTCGTGGCCGCGTCGCGTGTCGCGCGCTGCGCGGAGTCGCTGGTCGGCCGCGTCGTGGCAGGCGTCCTACGCCTTCACCCGGGCCGGCGGTCGCCTCGGCGCGCATAGGATCGCGGCCGTGACCTCGAAGAAGGGCGGCGGCGGTCGTCGACGCCGCTCGCAGACCCACCCGCAGACCCGCCCGCGGCGGCCCGGCCGCCCGCCCGGCGGGCACGACGGCGGTGACGCCAGCGACCAGCCGCTGTTCGCGTCGCTGCGGCAGTCGCTGCGATCTTCGGAACCGCTGGACCTGCTCGCCACCGTCAGCGGACTGCTCGAGGTCACCGACCCGCGCCGGCGCAGTCCGTTCGCCGCGGAACAGCTGCCGTACACCCTCGACGACCTCGTCGACTCGTTCATCGACCAGTCGTACGCGGAGACCACGGCGGCACTCACGGCGATCCGCGCGCTGACGGGCAACGAACTGCTCGCGGCCCGCATCGGACGCGAACTGGCCAACCGGCGGCAGCCGATGCCCGAGTGGCTCGCCGGCATGGACCGCGCCGTCGTCGATCCGGACGTGTGGTTCGTCACCCACGTGCTCGGCGACGGGGATAACTACCTGGTCGGCGTCACGCTCCCGTCCGGCCACTGCCTGTCGGCGCTGATCTACGTCGACCACAACATGGGCACCTTGGTGAAGGACGCATTCATCGTCCCGCAGCCGCTCGCGGACCTGAGCCGGCTGATGGCGGAGAACCTCGACGACGTCGACCAGACGATGACGCTGGTCGATCCCGCGACGGCGCGCGCGGCCGTCGAGGACGCGATCGCGACCGGATCGATGTTCCTCGAGCAGCCGGAGAGCGACAGCTGGCCGATGTGCCGGCCGATCGTGGAGTGGATGCTGCGTATGCTCCCCGCGGGCGGAGCGGTCGCCGAGCGTACGGAGTGGACCGATCCCGAATGCGTCGCGATCGCCGAGGCCTTCCTCGCCTCGCCGATGGCCGCCGACCTCGACGACGACCAGCGTGGCCTCCTGGAGCCCCTGCTGTGGTTCGGCACCGACTACGGACCGGGTGATCCCCTGCGGTGGAGCCCGGTCAACGTGGAGATCCTGCTCGTCGACTGGTTCCCCCGCAAGGTCCACGCGCCCGTCGACGAGTTGTCGAAACTGCCGGACCTGCTGCGGGCCTTCGTCCGCTACAGCCATGCCGAACGCGGCATCCGCAGCTCGCTGACCGCGCAGACCCTCGCGTCCGTCGACCAGTGGGAACCGGTCTTCTGGGCCGCCATCCGGACCGACGGCCCGTCCGGCATGGCCACGCTGCTCGCGGGGATGTTCGGCGGCGCCGAGACTGACGACTGGGACTTCGAGGCGTACATGATCGACTCGCTCGCCGAGGAGGTGGGCGGACCGCTGCAACTGATGGCCCTCGACGACGATCCGTTGCCCGACGAGCCGTTCGCGTGGGCGGGCATCCCGGACGACATCCGACCGGTCGTGACCGAGTACCTGCAGGCGTGCGATCGGGTGGCCGACGAGCTGTTCGACGTCGAGCACCGCACGGCGATGCGCCGGCTCCTGTCCCGCGCCGCCGTCGGCGATCCGGCCATCTTCCGGCGCAGGTCCTCGACCGCGAGGGGTGCGGCAGCCGTGGCGTGGCTGGTCACGCGGGCCAACCGGTCCGCCGGCGGTGACCGTGGTTCGGTGAGCGTGGGCGACCTGATCGCCGCGTTCGGCGTCACCGGCAGCGTGTCCCAGCGGGCCGAGCCCCTGCTGCGCGCGATCGGCGTCGACCCGTTCGAGTACCGCGAACAGCCCAGTCTGGGCACGCCCGACCTGCTCACGTCCCGGACGCGGGCGGCGATCATGGGCTACCGGGACGCGCTCCTCGAGGACGACGACGAGGACGACGACGACGAGGACGAGGACGCGTAGCCCGGCGACGCGTCCTCGTCCGGGGCGTCAGGTGCTGACCGGTGCCGCGCGGTACGCCCGCCAGCCGCCGTACGCGGTGATCTCGGGGTGCTGTTCGGCCATCTGCCGGTCGAACAAGATGCCGGGCACGACGCGGCCGTCGAGGAGCTCGACCGGACCGCGGTACAGGCCCGGCGGCTCCCCCTCGATCACCTTCAACAGCACCTCCATCGGCACCAGGTACAACTCACCGGGGATCGCGGCACCCGTCTCGTCCTCCCGGACGCGGTACATACCCGGGTGGACGTCGCCGATCGTGTGGACCCGGTAGTTCGGCGAGGTCGAGATCTCCTGCACGAACTCGGCACCGTCGAGGTTGCCGTGCAGTTCCAGTCCCCGCATCAGCGTCCCGTTCACGAACAGCAACCCGTCGTCGAGTTCGCGGTCGGTCTCGTTCCGGCCGGCCCAGCCGAAGTAGGCGAGGATCGCGGCGAAGAACAGGTAGCCCCAGGTGATCTGCGGTGAGGCGTTCCACGCGACCTCGTAGGCGTTGATCAGGCCGACGAACGACAGCGCGGCCGCGATCAGCGCGGTCGCCGCCGCCGCGTACATGCGCCGGTCGATGACGAAGGCGGTGATGGCGCCGAGGATCACGCCGACGAGCACCGAGCCCTGGCCGAACAGCTTCAGGCCGTCGTAGATGACGCCGTTGTTGATCAGGGCGTCGATCCCGACCGTCTGCGCGTTCGTCGACGCGCTCGCCAGCGCGTTGTCGACCAGCCCGGTCGCCCACTCCGCGATGCTCGGCAGCATCGCGACGATGATCGCCGGCGCGTACCGCTTCGCGTTGACGTTGAAGGCCTGCGCGCCGATCACCATGCCGATGTACAGCAGCACCGGAACCAGCGCCTGCATCGGGAAGATCGCGAGGAACGTCCCGACCAGGCCGGTGAAGCACACGACCGCGACGACGACCCCGGTCGCCAGCGAGTAGCCGATCCGGCCCCCCGCCTGCTTCCAACCCGGGTGGCCGATGTAGACCGCCGGCGGGAACGGTGAGCCCAGGAACGAGCCGATGACGGCGCCGAGTCCGTCCGCGCTGAGCACCTGCCGGACCGAGTAGCGGTCACCGGCGGCCGCCGCGGACTCCACGTTCGTCATGCCCTCGGTGAAGTTGTAGATGCCCAGCGGGATCGCCGATGCCAGCAGCGGCGCGATGTCCTGCAGTCCGGTGACGACGTCACCGGACGGGAACGGCAGCTTCAGTGCCAGATTGCTGATCGAATCCGACACCGCCGACGGCTCGAGGATCCCCGACCAGCCCAGGGCCACCGCGATCCACGCGACCGCCGTCGAGACGATCACGGCCAGCAGCGCCACGGGGACACCGAACGGCATCCGCCGATTGCCGAGGAAGCCGACGAGGATGAAGGCGAACGCGACGAAGCCGATCCACGCCGCCTGCCACATCTGCGCGGCCGGGCGCATCGAGATGAACGTGATCGAGATGCCGGCGAGCGCGCCGAGCAGGGCGGCCCGGGGCGTGAACCGTCGGATGTACGGCCCGAACACCGCGCCCAGCAGCACGATGCAGCCGACGATGAACGCCCAGGCGAGGCCGGCCCGGTACCCCTTCATCGCGTCACCGGACTGGATCAGCACCGGGAGCATGACGACGAACACGACGATGAAGGTGTGCGGGACGCTCGGGCCGTACGGCAGGGCGGTCACGTCGGCCCGGTTCTCCCGACGCGCGAGCCGCCGCGCGAGCACCGCGTACCAGATATTGCCCAGCGGGAGCGCGATCCCCAGCGCCGGCAGGATGCGTCCGTACACCGTGTCGCCGGGGATCTGCACGACGAACAGGCACAGCCCGGTCAGGACGATCACGTTGAGCAGTACGTTCGTGCCCAGTCCGAACAGGCCGTTCCAGTCACCGCGGGTCCACCAGGGGATGCGGACGGCCGGGCCCGCGTGGACGTCCGCTGTCGTTGCGGTGCTCATGTCTCATGCCCTCCTGGTGTCGTCCGACGTCGCGATGGCGGCGAGCAGGTCGTCCGAGGACGTGACCCACCCGACGATCCCGCCCTGGGCCGAGAACATCGCCAGGGCGGACCGGTGGAACTCGGGGAAGTACGAACCCGTGCAGTCCGAGAGGATCAGGCACTCGAACCCGCGGTCGTTGGCGGCGCGGACCGTGGTCTGCACGCAGACCTCCGTCGTCACCCCGGTCACGACGAGGTGGGTGATGCCCCGGGCGCGCAGGATGGCCTCCAGGTCGGTGGCGTAGAACGCGTCCTTGCCGGGCTTGTCGAGGACGACCTCGCCCGGGGCGGGGGCGAGCTCGGGGACGATCTCGTGCCCCGCCGAGCCGCGCACCAGCAGCCGGCCCATCGGCCCCTCGTCGCCGATCCGCAGCGACGGGTTCCCGCGGTCCCGCTTGGCGGGGAACAGGTCCGACAGGTCCGGCCGGTGCCCCTCGCGGGTGTGGATCACGATGGCCCCGTGCTCGCGGAACGCCGCCAGGACGCGCTGCGTCGGGGCGATCGCGGTCCGCAGGCGGGAGACGTCGTTGCCCAACGACTCGCCGAAGCCGCCGGGCTCGACGAAGTCGCGCTGGAAGTCGATGCACAGCAGGGCCGTGCTGGGGAAGTCGAACCGGTAGTCATACGGTTCGGCCAACGTGGTGATCATGCCGCCTCCTCAGGTGGCGTCGGTTCGAGCGGTCGGGCGGGCGTCGTCCGACGGCCGCCGGGTGATATGCGTCCCGGCGTTGCCGCGCAACGCATCCGGCAGCCGGGAGATCGACGTGATGACGGCCTCCTCGCCGCCGGCGGCGAGGAAGGCGAGCGCGGACTCGACCTTGGGACCCATCGAACCGGCGGGGAACTCCCCGGCGACCAGGAACGCGCGCGCCTCGTCCTCGTCGATCGTCGCGAGTGCGCGCTGCGCCGGCGTCCCGAAGCCGACGTACACCTGGTCGACGCCGGTGACCAGGACGAGCGTGCGCAGGCCGATCCGAGCGGCGAGCAGCGCGGACAGGCGGTCCTTGTCGATGACGGCGTCGACGCTGCGCCAGCCGTCCGCCTCGCGCACGACCGGGATCCCCCCGCCGCCGCCGGCGATGACGACGGATCCGGTCGCGGCGAGCGCGGCGATCTGCGGTGCCTCGAGCACGTCCCGCGGCACGGGACTGGACACGACGCGACGGAACACGCCGTCGCTGGTCTCCGTGACGGTCCAGCCGGCCTCGGCCGCGCGCAGTCGGGCGACGTCTGCGGTCATCACCGACCCGATCGGCTTGGTCAGCGCGGTGAACGCGGGGTCGTCGGCGCTGACCTCGGCGTGGGTCAGGACCGCGACCGCCCGCACGGGGAGTCCGCGGCGGTGCAGCGCGTTGTCGACCGCGAGCGTGAGGATGTGGCCGATCCCGCCCTGGGAGTCGGCGACCGCGAGCCACAGCGGCAGGTCGGGCAGCCCTTCGATCGGAGCCTCGGGTGCGACGAGTTCGCCGCGGCGCAGGATGTATCCGACCTGCGGCCCGTTCCCGTGGCTGACCACGATGCGCCACCCGTCGCCGACGAGCTCGCCGATCTGCTCGGCGAACGACTGCGCGCGTTCGCGCTGCCGGACGAGCGAGCCGTCCTCGCCCTCGAGGACGAGGGCGTTGCCGCCGATGGCGATGAGCGCGCTGTCGGTCATGGCGTGCGCGCCAGGTCGGCGAGGGCGAGCACGGCGTGGCGGAAGACGTCCGGCGGGGCGGTCACGATGCCCGCGCCGATCTGGCCGATCCCGGCCTGCTTGTGCGCGATGCCGGTGTTGATCACCGGGAGCACGCCGGTGTCGAGGACCCGCAGGACGTCGATGCCGCTGGGTGCCCCGGCGAAGTTCAACGACGGGATCGCATACGCCGGGTGCGGTCGGACCGTGATGCGGCGCATCGAGCGCGATGTCGCCAGCGCGTCGTCGGGCGTCCCGCCCACGAACTGCGTGATCGCCGGGGACGCGGCCATCGCGAAGCCGCCCAGGCCGACCGTCTCGGTGATCGCGGAGTCGCCCAGGTCCGGGTTCGCGTCCTCGATCGTGTAACCGGGGAACAGCAGACCGTCGGCCGGCCCGACCGGTGCGGTGAACCACGTGTCGCCCGTGCCGGCCACGCGAAGGCCGAACTCGACGCCGTTGCGGCTCATCGTCGTGACGACGCTCGACCCGGCGACGCCGACCGCCGCATCGGCCGCGAGCTTCGCGGCGGCCATCGACACGTTGAGCATGAAGTGGTCGTTGCCGGCCAGGAAGCCGAGCACCTCGACGCCCCCGGGCACGGTCGCGATCGTCGGCGCGAGCCGCCGGGTGAACAGGCTCGTCGCGGCGACGTTGCGGTTGTGGCCCTCGTCGCCCATCGTCAGGGCCTGCGCGACCAGCGACGTCACGTCGATCGCCCCGGCGTACCGCAACGTGGCGTCCAGCACGGGCCCGAGGACGTCGCGCATCCAGCCCAGGCGCGTGATGACCTCGGTGTCGTACGCCCCGAACCGCAGGACCTTTCCCAACCCCTCGTTCAACGGCGAGAACGCCCGTCGGCCGTCGTCCTCGACGACGGCCACCGGCATGGACGGCGCGACCACGCCGGCCATCGGTCCCACCGTCGCGTGGTGGTGGCACGGCGAGACCTGGACCGCTCCGCTGCGCAGGAGGGCGAGCGCGTCCTCGCCCGTCGCCGCCCAGCCCTCGAACAGGCAGGCCCCGGTCAACGCGCCGAGCATCGGTCCGCACATCCGCTCGACCGCGATCGGCGGGCCGGCGTGGAGCAGGAGCCGACCGGAGGCCATGGCGGGGATGACGTCCCGGGCCGGGCGGACCCCGACGAACTGCGCCCGGACCGCGTGGATCGCGGCGACGGCCCGCTCGTTCACCTCGTGGGTGCGGTCGGTGTCCAGCGCCGCCATCGCCCGGCCGGCGACGGCGTCGCCGAACGCCGGCGGCCGCCAGTCCAACTGGACGACGTCCTCGCCGCCGACACCGTCGACGATCAGGGGAAGCCCGACGTTCAGGACACGCACTCCGCCGGCGATCACTGGTCCTCCTTCGTCGATCCGGACTGCGGCGCGCTCGCCGCGGTGCTCACCGCGACGGCGAACCGCGCGGCCGCCGCGTTCGACGGGAGCACGCGCACACCGGCGTCCGCGAGGATCGCCGCCTGGGCGGCCAGGCCCTGCGGATCGCCCGTCGTGCCGCAGACCGAGCCGATGACGACGAGCTCCCGGCCGGCGGCCGCCGCGGCGGCCCGGGCGGCGCGGACGGCGTCGGCGAGCGGTGTCGCCGGGTCGTCGGCCGCCCCGTGACCGAGGACCAGGTCCACCAGGAGGACCCCGACGTCGGCCCGGTCGCCGGCGCGGACGACGTGCTCGGCCCGGGCGGCGGGGTCGATCATCGGGTGCGGCCGGCCGGCGGTGAACTCGTCGTCGCCCAGGTCGAGGATCTGTGCCGTCAGGCCGGCGCGGCCGATGATGACCTTGGCCTCGCCGGCGAGCGTCCCGCCGGTGTACAGGCCGAGGATCCCCGCGGCGACGGTGCCCGGCCCGGCGTCGAGTGCCGGCTCGCTCGTCTCGTCGCGGCGGACCGGGACGCCGAGCAGGGCGGCGGCCGCGGCCGCGCCGGCCGCCAACGTCCCGCGAACGACGACACCGTCGGGTCGGTCGGTGTCGTCGAGGCCGAGCAGGCAGGCGACCGCGGGCCGGCTGAGCGCCCCCAGGCGCGTCAGCAGGCGATCGGCGACGGCCGGCGCCGGCGGCTTGGAGACCAGCACGACGACCTCGACCGACGGGTCGCCGGCGAGCAGGTCGAGGGCGAGGTCGGTCATGCGGCCGCCGACGTCGACGGACAGGTCACGGCCGCCGACGCCGATGATCTGACCGACCCCGACGCCGACGGCGTCGAGCTGGCAGGCGATCTCCTGCGCGCCCGTCCCGGATGCGGCCACGATGGCGACCGGGCCCGGGCGTACGACGTTGGCGAACCCGAGCGGCACGCCGTCGAG
The DNA here is from genome assembly GCA_964391765.1 of uncultured Bifidobacteriaceae bacterium. Taxonomy (GTDB): domain Bacteria; phylum Actinomycetota; class Actinomycetes; order S36-B12; family S36-B12; genus UBA10649. Next base: position 40,258 of record CAYMNG010000006.1, read on the forward strand.
GATCGCGGTGCCGCAGTCCGGGCCCATGAGGAGCAGCCGACGTTCCACGGCGAGCGCCTTCAGGCGGATCTCGTCGGCGACGTCCACGTTGTCGGAGAAGCAGAACACGTGCAACCCCTGCCGCAGCGCCTGCTCGACGACGATCGGGGCGTACGTGCCCGGCGTCGAGATCGCCGCGACCGTCAGCGCCGCGTCCGCCGCCAGGCCCTCGGTGACGGTCGCCGGCCGCGAACGTGCGGTCGGCTCGCCGACCGTGTCCTCGGCGGACAGCGCCGCGGTCACCGCGTCGATCGCCGCGTCGGCGGGTCCGGCCGACGTGGCCCGGACGACGACGACGAGGTCGTCCGGGGCCGGTGACAGGTCCGCGGGGAGCATCCCGGACTCGGCGAGGATCGCGAGGTTCGCCGGGGTCCCCATGACCGCGCCCACCCGGAGCACCCCGTCCATCCGCTGCGCGCCCGCCGCGAGGGCCATCAACGTCACGGAGTCCCGATAGAGCCGGGGGAACACCCGGCCGGACAGCACGTCCGCCATCACCGCTCCTGGGATGTCATGGTCGCTACGCGACGATCGGGAGTCCGGCCGGTCGACCGGACCCGACGGCCTCGGCGCCCGCGACGACGCCGTGCAGGAGATCCAGGCCGGACGTGGCTCCCCAGCGCCGCGCGTCGGCGAGCACCTGCTCGGCCGTCGCGCTCTGGCCGGTCGCGTCGAGGAGGGTGTGGACGCGTTCGCAGAACGATCCGTGCACCGCCGCGTGCAGGTCGTGCGCAGAGGTCCGGGTCGTCCGGGGGAGCAGGGTCGTCACGACGACGGCGGCGGCGGCCACGCGCGCCCGGGCCGGCGCGTCGAGCCGGTCGGCGCGCTGCGCCGCCGCGAGGGCGGCGAGCACGCCGACGATCACGTCGTCGCCGGCCGGGGTTGAGCCCGGCCCGGCACCGACCAGCGCGCGAAGGACGCCCGCGGCGCCCGGCCGGCCGTCGACCAGTGCCCGTGCGAGGAGCGGCGCGAGCGCACGCTGTCGTCGGGGGTCCGGCGTCGGCGCGCCGGCTTCGGCGCTGGCGGCGAGCAGCGTGCGCAGGCGGGCGACGGCGGCCTGTCCCCAGTGCCGCAGGTCCAGCGGTCGGCCGGCGACCCGGTCGCGGCGGACGCCGTCGCGAAGCCGCGCCGCGTCGGACTCGTCCGGCAGGTGGATCCCGCCGGGCACCAACCCCCGCTCGCCCCAGGTGATCGGGACCAGGCCGCCGACGGCGCCCGGGGCGGCGAGGACGATGCCAGACTGTCCGACATGGACGACCGTCATTGCCGCGGTGCGCTTCCAGTCGATGTCATGGGCCACGCGGAGGCGACGAGGCAGAGGCGGAACGCCATGCATCACACTGAGGAACGTAGGGCCGGGCGAGCCGGTGCGCAGCGTCCTGATCGGACGCGGTTGCGCGCTCGGGTTGTCCCAATCAGACAAGGGGGTTCGCGATGGCCGGCGTGACGGTCAAGGAGGTCCTCACCCTGGCCCCGATGTCCGGCGCCTACGTGCTGGCCGGCGCCGAGGGTCTGTCCCGGGTGGTGACCGGGGTCAACGTCATGGAGGTCCCCGATATCGAGGACTTCGTGAAGCCGGGCGAGATCCTGCTCACGACCGGATTCCCGGTGCACGAGCGTCCCGAGCGGCTCGTCGAACTGGTCCCGGTGCTCGTCGACCGCGGGCTGGCGGCGCTGGCGATCAAGCCGATGCGCTACCTCGCCCACCTGCCCGCCGACCTCGCCGCGGTCGCGGACGAGCACGCACTGCCCGTCGTCGTCATGCCCGACCAGACCTCGTTCAACGAGGTGATCGGCGCCGTCCTCGCGGTGGTGCTCGCCGACTACGGCGCCGAACCGGCCAGCGCGGAGGCGATCCGCGAACGCCTCACCGGGGTCGCGTTGTCCGGCGGCGGACTGGACGGCATCGCCGCGGCCCTGACGACGGCGTTGGACCGCGACGTGGCGATCGTGGACCCGGACGGGTTCGTGCTGGGATCCAGCCACGCCGTGGCGGACCTGTCGCGGCCGGGTGCCGAGCACGCGCGCCGATGGGAGTTCCCGATCACCGTCGGTGGCGTCGAGCGCGGTCAGATCGTGGTGTCCGGCGAGCCGGAGCCGACACTGGGCCAGCGCCGGCTGGTCCGCCAGTCGTGCTTCGCGGCCGCCATGCACATCGCGCAGGCGTTGGCCAGCCTCGAACTGGACCGCAAGCTTCGGACCCTGTTCCTGGAGGAACTGGTGAGCGGGGTCGACCTCGACGAGCCGATGGTCCGGCAGCGGTCGCGGCTGTACGGCTGGGACCTCGGTGGCGAGCATCGTGTCCTGGTCGCGCGGTGCCGGACGGAACTGTCCGACGCGGCCATCGCCGCGGCCGCCCGTGACGTGCTCCCCACCCGATCGCTCGCGTGGTCGCGTGGCGTCGAGGTCGTCGCGATCGTGCCGCCGGCACCGCCGGCGCGCCGGCGCACCGGGCGCACACCCGCGACGACCGAGCGGGTGTGGCACGCCGCCCTCGGCCGGCTCGGGTCTGGACCGGTGGTCGTCGCCGGCGGCACGCTCGCGCCGACCCTGCTGGACCTCGCCGGCAGCCACGCGACGGCCCGGGAGGCGGTGGGGATCGCGCTGGCGACCGGCCGGCAGACGGCGCGCTACGACGACCTCCTGCTCGAGCGGCTCCTGCTGGCCAACCCGCCGGAGCTGCTCAGCACGTTCGCCGACCGTCAGATCGGGGCGCTGGTCTGGCACGACGCGGAGACCGGGGCCGACCTGTGCCGTTCGCTCGAGGTCTACCTCGGGCTGGGCAACGGGGCCGCCGCGGCCCGCGAGCTCTTCATCCACTACAACACCCTCAAGCACCGGCTGCGGCGGATCGGGGAACTGACCGGGGCCGACCTGCACGACCCCCGAAGCCGGCTCACGCTCGCGCTGGCGATCGAGGCGCGCAAACTCCTCGGCCCGGGTCGGACGCGTTGACCGGGTGGTTCCGCGGGCCGGCTCAGCCCGGGAAGTCCGGGCGCAGGAACGGGTTCTCCCACAACTGGGTCCCGTCCTGGACGGTGAACCCGGCCAGCGTCGGGTGGGTCATGGTGAACACCGCGGTGCACGGGTCGTCGATGCGCAGCCCCCAGCCGCGGGCCAGGAAGTGCTGCTGCAGGCGGCCTTCCACGAGCCGGTCCGTCGTCCCGACCGACATCTGGCGGACGGACCGCTGGATGTCGTCGCTGGCCGGCAACAGCAGGTCGCACTCGACCCCCTGCACGTCGACGTGCAGCAGGTCGGTGGGGACATCGTCGGCGAGCAGGTCACCCAGCGCGATCGCCGGCACGTCGTGGTGGGACAGGTGCGCACCGCGGTAGTCGACGTCGGTCCCGGGCAGGGTCCACACGGCCCCGCCCATGTCCCCGTCGTCCAGATCGGGGAACTGCAGCGTCGTCGTCGTGTGCCAGGCGGCGGCCTCGACGACGACGAGGTCGACCGGTGGCCGGGCGGCGAGGCGCGCGGTGATCTGCGCCGTCGAGCCGGTGATCAGCTCGGCGGTGACCTCGTTGTCGGCCGCGTGCCGCATCGCCCAGCCCGCTCGCGTCGCGTCGGCCTCGACGGCGATCGCCCGGGCGACGAGGCCGCGCCGGCGGGCCAGCACGATGCCGGCCACGCTCCACGGCGCCCACCCGGCACCCACCTCGACCACGCGGAACGTCGTGTCGGCGGCCGCGAGCGCGGCACCCAGGCACGCGTACTCGACGTCCTCGCTGCGGTAGGTGTCGTCGGGGATCGGCAGGTCGACCGACACCCGACCGGCGAGGTCCGTCGGCGCCCACGGCAGCATCGCGACCCGGGTACGCACCCCCGTCCAGTCGACGAAGAAGTCCGGGTGCGGGTCGGGGACGATCGGCGAGCGCATGGACTCCAGCAGCGCCGGCAGGTCCGCGGCGCCGATGGGCGTCGTCCAGCCGTTGCCCAGACTCGGCACCGGCGGCGGTCCGGGCACGACGCCGGGATCCGGGGGCGGGCCGGAGCGCCGCCACAGTGAACGCACGGGCCAGAGCCTAGGGCGGGGACGCCCGGTGCGAAGCGCGTCGTTCGCCGATCACCGGGTAGAGTGTCGCTCTCGTTTGCTGTTTCCCCGCTCGGGGGTACTCGGAAGCTGGTGACGTGATGTCGACGGATTCGGTGTGGATGACGCCGGCTGCCCTGCAGCGGCTGCGAGACGAACTCGCCACGCTGGAGGGGCATGCGGCGACCGACGCCGAGCGCGTGCGGATGCACGAGCTGCGCGAGCTCATCAGCCAGGCCGAGGTCGACAGCAAGCCCGACGACGGGCTGATCGAGCCGGGGATGAAGGTCACGGTGCGATTCGCCGGCTCCGACGCGACGTCGACGTTCCTGTTCGGCAGTCGTGAGCTGGTCAGCCAGGATCCGTCCGTCGACGTCGAGGTCTACTCCCCGACGTCACCGCTGGGCGCCGCGATCTACGGCCGCTACGTCGGTGACGAGGTCAGCTACGCCGCGCCGGCGGGCGAGCAGCGCCTGACGATCGTCTCCGCGGTCCCGTTCGCGTAGCCCGCGCCGCGGGGCCGGCGCACCTTCGTCGACCTTGAGCTTGTACCGCGTGTTCCCGGCTGGTACCCGGTACGAGCTCAAGATCGAGGAGACGCGTCGCGGCGAACCGGTCAGGCGATCGTCTCGCTGACGGCGTCCCAGCGCTGCTCGACCTGCGCGGCCTCGGCGAGCAGGTCGTCGATCGCCCCCACCCGCTCGGCGATACCGACGTAGTCGGACTGGTCGTGGTCGGCCAACGCGGCCCGGGCCTGGTCGACCTGCTCGTGCAGGCGGTCGAGCCGACGTTCGAGCGCCGCCAGTTCCTTCTGCGCCGCACGCAGTTCGGCCCCGGTGCTCCGCGGGATCCCGGCGCCGCCGGCCGGCACGGCGGCGGCCGTGCGCGATGAGGTCGGCACGGCGGCGGCCGCCAGTCGCAGGTACTCCTCGACCCCGCCGGGCAGGTGCCGCAGCCGGCCGTCGAGGATCGCGTACTGCTGGTCGGTGACGCGCTCGAGGAAGTAGCGGTCGTGGCTGACGACGAGCAGCGCACCGGGCCAGGAGTCCAGCAGGTCCTCCACCGCGGCGAGCATGTCGGTGTCCAGGTCGTTCGTCGGCTCGTCGAGGATCAGGACGTTCGGCTGGTCCAACAGCACGAGCAGCAGGTGCAGTCGTCGTCGCTGGCCACCGGACAGGTCGCGCACCCGGGTCGACAGGTGGGTACCGGCGAAGCCCAGGCGTTCGAGCAACTGCCCGGGTGTGAGCTCTTGCGCCGACGACCCGGTGCCGAGGGTGTAGGTCGTCCGAAGCCGGGCGAGGACGACGCGGACCGGGTCGTCGAGGTGGTCGTCGAGCTCGTCCAGGCGCTGCGTCAGCGTCGCGACCTTCACCGTCTTGCCGCGCTTGACCCGGCCGCTCGTCGGCGCCAGCGATCCGGCGACCAGGCTCAGCAGGGTCGACTTGCCCGCGCCGTTCGCGCCGAGGATCCCCCTGCGCTCGGCCGGGGCCAACCGCCATTCGACCCCGTGCAGCACCTGCCGATCGCCGTAGGACACGCTCACGTCGAGCAGGTCGACGACGTCCTTGCCCAGGCGCGAGATCGCCAGCGACTGCAACGCGATCGGATTGCGGATCGGCGGCACGTCGGCGATCAGGGCCGTGGCGGCGTCGATCCGGAACTTCGGCTTGGACGTCCGGGCCGGCGGCCCGCGGCGCAGCCAGGCGAGTTCCTTGCGGGCGAGGTTCTGCCGTCGTTGCTCGGTTGCCGCGGCCTGCCGGTCGCGTTCGACGCGCTGGAGGATGTACGCCGCGTATCCGCCCTCGAACGGCTCGACGATCCCGTCATGCACCTCCCACGTCGTGGTGCACACCTCGTCCAGCAGCCAGCGGTCGTGCGTGACCAGGAGCAGCGCGCCGGCGGATGCCGACCAGCGCGTGCGCAGATGACCACCCAGCCAGGTGATCGCCTCGAGGTCCAGGTGGTTCGTCGGCTCGTCGAGGGCGAGGACGTCGTGCTCGCCGATCAGGACGCGGGCGAGGCTGACCCGGCGACGCTGTCCCCCCGACAACGTCGCGACGTCGCCGTCCCACGGGACGGTCCCGAGCAGCCCGTCGACGACGTCGCGGACCCGTGGGTCGCCGGCCCACTCGTGCGCCGGCCCGGTTCCGACCACGACCTGCTCGACGGTCCGGCCGGGCGGCAGCTCGTCGCCTTGGGTCAGCATCCCGAGCCGGGTGCCGCCGCGGATCGTGACGCGCCCGCCGTCGGGTTCGCGGCGGCCGGTGAGCAGGTCGAGCAGGCTGGACTTGCCGTCCCCGTTGCGGCCGACGATCCCGATCCGGTCGCCCTCGCCGATCCCGAGCGACACCGCGTCGAGGACGACCCGGTTCGGATACGCCAGGTGCAGATCCTGCGCGCCGAGGAGGTGTGCCATGTCCGGACAAGCGTAGGCGAGACCGATCCCGGCACCCCGTCCGTCCTAGGCTGCACCGGTGACCCGGGTCGTGATCGTCGGGGCCGGCTTCGCCGGGCTGGCCTGCGCGCGAGGCCTCCAGCGGGCCGGTGGATTCGACGTCACGGTGGTGGACCGCAACCCGTACCACGTGTTCTCGCCGCTGCTGTACCAGGTCGCGACCGGCGGGCTGCCCGAGGACGACATCGCCTACCCGATCCGCGCAGCCCTGCCGCACGCGCGATTCCGACGCGGCGACGTGGTCGCGGTCAGCACGACGAACCGGACGATCCGACTCGACGACGGAACCGTCATCGACTGGGACCGCCTGGTCCTGGCGACCGGGAGCACCGGGACGACGTTCGCGATCCCCGGCGTGGCGGAGAACACGCTGCAGATGAAGACGATCCCGCAGGCCCGAGCGATCCGACGGCAGTTGCTGCAGGCCTACGAGGACGTCGACCTCGGGCGTCGGCCGGCCGAGTCGCTGCGCGTCGTCGTCGTCGGCGGCGGCCCGACCGGAGTCGAACTCGCCGGGGCGATCGCCGAGCTGCAGCGGGCGATGCGGCGGGAGTTCGCGCACGTGTACTCCGCGGCGTCGGTCACGCTGGTCGAGGCCGGCCCGCGGCTCCTGCCGACCTTCGGCGAGCGGTCGTCCGCGCGCGCGACGCGCGATCTGCAGCGGCTCGGCGTCGTGGTGCGCCTGGACGCACCGGTCGAGCGGATGCACGCCGGCGCGGTGCGGCTGGCCGGCGGCGACGTGCTCGTCGCCGGCACCGTCATCTGGGCCGCCGGGGTCATGGCCGACCCGCGCTGGAGCGGTCTGGGGCCCGCGGACCGCGCCAATCGGCTGCCGGTGTCGGACACCCTGCGGCTGCACGACGACGTGTGGGTGATCGGCGACCAGGCGCACGCCGGCGCCGACGGTGGGCGTCCGCTGCCCATGGTCGGTTCGGTGGCGTTGCAGATGGGGCACTACGTGGCGCGATCCCTCGTCCGCGAGCGCGAGGGCAGGCCGCCGCGGCCGTTCGCCTACCGGGACAAGGGGCAGATGGCGACGATCGGCCGCCACCGGGCGGTCGCGGAACTGGCCGGCGGGATCCGCCTCACCGGCACGCTGGCGTGGCTGGCCTGGCTGGGCCTGCACCTGATGTACCTGACCGGCGGCCGGCAACGGGTCAGCGTCATCGCCGACTGGGTGTGGAACTACCTGGTGTGGGGGGTCGGGCCGCGCCGGACGCTGATCGACTGACCGGTCGCGATCAGCTGGTGACCTGCGTCGGGTCGGTCGTCGGTGCCGGTGCCGGCGGCGGAACCTCGAGGGCCAGCTGCTTGGCGTACTGCAGGTAGGGCACGAAGCACTGCGCGGATCGGTTGCCCTGCCGCCAGCCGACGGCGGTCGGCCAGATCGCCCACCAGCCGGGGTACTTCTCCTTGCCGGACCACCGCTTGCCCTGCTTCGCGCACAGCGCACGGGTCCGCGCCTCGACGCTGCGCTGGCCGGGGAACCGCGTTCCCGGTCCGCCCAGGTCGTAGGCGAGGACCTTGATCCAGTTCTTCTTCGGCACCGTGCACGGGTACGTCGACGTCGCCTTGGCATTGGGCTGGCCGGGCGTGCAGAAGTCGAACTGGGTCGGCACGGTCGAGGCGACCAGCGCCGGTGCCGTCCCGGTGAACACCTTCAGCTCCGTGCCGGCCTGGAGGACGACGTCGCACCGGACCCATCGCTCGCCTGCGGTCCACTGCTCGTCGGTCGGGAAGAGGACGACCGTGCGGAACCGGCTGGGCAGCGTCCGGTCGGGAACCCCGAGGTAGGCGTTCATCGCCGCGACCGTGCACGGCCGGCCCGCGGACAGGCGCATGGCCTGGGTCGACCTCGAGGGCGGACCGAACGCCGGCGAGACCGACCCGACGTAGAACGTCTCGGCGGTGTGCGGGCCCGCGCAGTCGACCGCGGGGGCCGGGGTCGACACGGCCCGCAGGACGTCGGCGGCGTAGGCGTAGCACGTCGACACCTGCGCCGCGCTCGCCGCGGGCGGCGCGGCGATCCCCGCCACGGACAGCGCCGCCACCGCGGTGGCGGTGACGACGAAGCGGTGCAGGCGCATGGGACTCCTCACGCGACGACGGACCACGAGGCGGGCCGCGTCGACGATAACCCACGACCGACGACGGACCGGGGTGCGGCCGTGGCACGCGTGCCGGCGCAGCGCGGGTCCTCGACCGCGGTTCGGGGCCGGGCACGCCCTAGGCTGACGCCGGCACGCGGCGGGGCCGACCCGTGCCGGGGTGCCAGTCGCCTGCGGCCCGACGAGGACAGGAGACCGGGGTGCGGATCGGGATACCGGGCGAGGGGCGGCCGGGGGAGACCCGCGTCGCGGCGACGCCGAAGACGGTCGGGCAGCTGATCGGCCTGGGGTACGACGTCGAGATCGAGGCCGGCGCCGGCGCGCGCTCGGCGTTCACCGACCGCGCCTACGAGGACGCCGGCGCCCGGGTCGTCACCGGGGCACAGGCCTGGGCGGCGGACATCGTCCTGCACGTCAACCCGCCGACCGACGAGGAGATCGACCAGCTCACCGACGGCGCGACCCTCGTCAGCCTGCTCAGCCCGGCCCTTCGGCCCGAACTCGTCGACCGGCTCGCGCAACGGCCGATCACGGCGATGGCGATGGACGCGGTCCCGCGCATCTCGCGGGCCCAGTCCCTGGACGTGCTCAGTTCGATGGCGAACATCGCCGGCTACCGCGCCGTGATCGAGGCCGCCAACGTGTTCGGTCGGTTCTTCACCGGGCAGGTGACGGCGGCGGGCAAGGTGCCGCCGGCGAAGGTTCTCGTCTGCGGTGCGGGGGTCGCGGGCCTGTCCGCGATCGGCGCCGCCGGATCGCTGGGCGCGATCGTGCGCGCGACCGATCCGCGGCCGGAGGTCGCCGACCAGGTCCGGTCGATGGGCGGGGAGTACCTGGCGATCGACTCCGGCGAGGCGGAGGTCAGCGCGACCGGCTACGCCAAGGAGATGGGCGAGGACTACAAGGCCCGCGAGGAGCGCCTGTACGGCGAGCAGGCGGCCGACGTCGACATCATCATCACGACGGCGCTCATCCCCGGGCGTCCCGCACCGCGGCTGATCACCGCGGAGATGGTCGCGTCGATGAAGCCCGGATCGGTCGTCGTCGACCTGGCCGCGTCGAACGGCGGGAACGTCGAGGGCTCGGAGCCGGACGAGGTCGTCGTCACCCCCAACGGGGTGACGATCATCGGGCACACCGACCTCGCCGGGCGCCTGCCCGCGCAGGCGTCGCAGCTGTACGGCACGAACCTGGTCAACCTGCTCAAGCTCATGACCCCGGGCAAGGACGGTCAGCTCGTCTTGGACTGGGACGACGTCGTGCAGCGCAGCATGACCGTCGCGCGTGCCGGGGAGCGGACCTGGCCGCCACCGCCGGTGCAGGTGTCCGCGGCGCCGGCGCCCGCCGCCACGCCCGCGGTCGCCGTGACGGCCGCCGAGCCGAAGCCGACCTCCCCCGCCCGCCGGTACGTCGCGATCGCGATCGGCGCGCTGCTGCTGCTCCTGCTGACGGCGGCGGCGCCGGCCGGACTGGCCGGCAACATCACGGTGTTCGTCCTGGCGATCGTGATCGGGTACTACGTGATCGGCCACGTGCACCACGCGCTGCACACGCCGCTGATGTCGGTCACGAACGCGATCTCGGGCATCATCATCGTCGGCGCGCTGCTGCAACTGGGCCACGACGATCCGGTCGTCACCGCGCTGGCCTTCGTCGCCGTCCTGTTGGCGAGCATCAACATCTTCGGCGGATTCGCCGTGACCCGACGGATGCTGAGGATGTTCCA
>CAYMNG010000007.1:0-42994 GCA_964391765.1 uncultured Bifidobacteriaceae bacterium
ACAGGCCACGACAACACGTGCCTGAAGCGGTTCGACTGGCAGCTCGGCGACCTGCCGCACGGCTACGACCACAAGTACGTGTACAGCCACATCGGCTACAACCTCAAGGCGACCGACATGCAGGCCGCACTCGGCCTGTCGCAGTTGACCAAGCTCGACCATTTCGTGCAGCGGCGCAAGGAGAACTTCGACCGCCTGACCCGTCGCCTGACCGGGGCCGAGGGTCTGCTGCTGCCGCGGGCCACGCCGCGCTCCGACCCGTCGTGGTTCGGCTACCCGATCACACTGGACCCCGAGCTCCCGGTCAACCGCGAGGCACTGCTGCGCTTCCTCGATGCGCGCAAGATCGGCACCCGGCTGATGTTCGCCGGGAACATCCTGCGCCAGCCGGCGTATCGCAATGTCGAGGCCCGCGTCGTCGGCGACCTGACGAACTCCGACATCGTCATGCGGCGCACGTTCTGGGTCGGCACGTACCCGGGCCTGACCGAGCCGATGCTCGACTTCGCCGCCGACTCGATCCTGGAGTTCATCGCCGACCCCGCCAACCGCACGGGCACGTGAGATGCACTGGCTGCTGACCGGGCACACCGGCTTCAAGGGGACCTGGCTCGCGCTCGCGCTGACGCAGTCCGGACACGCGGTCTCCGGGCTGTCCCTGGATCCTGAGCCGGGGTCGCTGTTCGAGGTCGCCGAGGTCGGCCCCCTGCTGCGCGCGGACCTGCGTGGCGACATCCGCGACCCGGCGACGGCCCGCTCGGCCCTCGCGCTGACCCGGCCCGATGTCGTCGTGCACCTCGCCGCGCAACCGCTCGTCCGCGACTCCTATCGCGATCCGCGGTGGACGATGGAGACGAACGTCATGGGCACGTTCAACGTGCTCGAGGCGGTCGCCTCGACCAGCAGCGTGCAGGCGCACCTGGTCGTCACGACGGACAAGGTGTACCGCAACATTGGCCAGGTCGGGGGATACGTCGAGTCCGACTCCCTCGGCGGGCACGACCCCTACAGCGCGTCCAAGGCGATGGCCGATCTGCTCGCGCAGTCCTGGCGGGCCAGTTTCGGCGGACCGCCCACGGCGATCGTGCGGGCGGGCAACGTCATCGGTGGCGGGGACGTCAGCACCGACCGGCTGCTGCCGGACCTGCTGCGCAGCTTCGCTGCCGGCGAACCCGCCCGGATCCGGTTCCCCGACGCCGTCCGCCCGTGGCAGCACGTGCTCGACTGCCTCGCCGGGTACCGGGCGATCGTCGACGCGCTGCTCGCCGGATCGGGGACGGGGGACTGGAACATCGGCCCGGGACCGGACAGCTTCGTGACCGTCGCCGCCCTCGCCGACCGGGCCGCGACGTTGTGGGGCGAGGGCGCGTCGTGGTCCGGCCAGGACGGGGAGCACCCGCACGAGGCCGAACTGCTCGCCCTCGACGCGGGCCGCGCCCGGTCGCAGCTGGGGTGGCGGGAACGGCTGACGTTCGACGACGCGCTGACCTGGACCGTGCAGTGGCAACAGCGCGTGCGCCGCGGCGAAGCCCCCCGGGCCGTGACCGTCGAGCAGCTCGCGGACTTCACCGCGCTGACCCGATGAGCGGGCCGGCGCCCGACGGCGACGAGGTCCTCGACGCGGCGACCGAGGATCGCGGGGCGGTGCCGACCGGCATCGACCCGGTGACCGGGGTGCCGTACGCCGACGGCGGGCGGGACCGCACGATCTCGGAGTCGGTCCGGGCGTCGCTGGCCCTGCTCACCCGACGCGACCGGCGACTGTTCGTGGTCGCCGGCGGAGTGCAGATGAGCCTGGGCCTGCTCGACCTCGCCGGCGTCGCGCTGATCGGCCTGGTGGGCGCGGTCGCCGTGTCCGGCATCGACCCGACGTCGATGTCGCCGTCGGCGCGCGCGTGGCTGGCCCGGCTCGGGCTGGGCGGGCTGACCGCGTCGCAACTGGTCGGCCTGATCGCGTTCGCCGCCGTCGTCCTGCTGATCACCAAGACGCTCGCGTCGGCGTACCTGACCCGGCGGATGCTCCGGTTCCTGGCGAATCGGCAGGCCGACGTGTCGGCCCGGCTGGCCCGCACACTGCTGAGCCGGCCGCTGCTGGACGTCCAACGATGGAGCACGGCGGAGGTCCTGTACGCGCTGACGTCGGGGGTCGGAGCCGCCGTGCCCTCACTCCTGGGCTCGGTGCTCGTCATCGTGAGTGAGACGTTCCTGTTCGCCATCATGGCGATCGGGCTGTTCATCGTCGACCCGACGCTGACCGTCGCGACGGCGGCGTACTTCGCGATCATCGTCTACATCCTGCAGGTCTGGCTCGGACGCGCGTCCGCGCGCAACGCCAAGGTCCAGGCCGACCGGGGGATGTCGACGATCACCACGGTGTCCGAAGCGCTGTCGACGTACCGCGAGACGACGGTCCTCAACCGTCGGGAGTTCTACGTTGACCGGTTCGACCGGATGGTCCGAGACTCCGCCCGGGCCGGCGCGGCGAACTCGTTCTACCTGGAGATCCCCAAGTACGTGCTCGAGACCGCGCTCGTGCTCGGCGGCTTCGCCCTGGCGATCATCCAGTTCGTCACGAAGGACCTCGCCGCCGCCGCCGCGATCATCGCGATCTTCCTCGCCGCGGGCTTTCGGATCGTCCCGTCGATGCTGCGGCTGCAGGCCGCCGCGGTGACGATCCGCTCGGCGAGCGCGGCGGCCCGCAAGACGTTCGAGCTGGCCCTGTGGTTCGGCCTGCAGGACGGGCACGGCGACCGGCCGCGACGGATGTCGGCGGCGGACGCGCGCCGGCTGCGCGAGCGGATCGCGAACGGGCATGGGGACTTCGAGGCCCGCGTCGAGGTCGTCGGAGTGTCGGTCACGTATCCGGGCGGCGACCGGCCGGCGGTGGCCGACGCGGACGTGCACGTCGAGCCGGGGTGCTCGCTCGCGCTCGTCGGCAGCACCGGCGCGGGGAAGTCGACGCTCGCCGACGTGATCCTCGGCGTGCTCGACGTCGACGCCGGCGCGGTGGTGATCTCCGGGGTGCCGCCCCGCGAGGCGATCAGCCGATGGCCGGGCGCGATCGCCTACGTGCCGCAGAGCGTCGGCCTGACCGAGGGGACGATCCGCGACAACGTCGCGCTGGGCCTGCCCGAACTCGCCGTCGACGACGACCTGGTCTGGGAGGCGCTCGAACGTGCGCACCTGGCGCAGTTCCTGCGTGAGGCCCGCGAGGGGCTCGACACCCTCGTCGGCGAGCGGGGCGTCCGCCTGTCCGGCGGCCAGCGGCAGCGGCTGGGGATCGCGCGGGCGCTGTACACCCGCCCGCGACTGCTCGTCCTCGACGAGGCGACCAGCGCGCTGGACGCCGAGACGGAACTGTCGATCACCGCGACGCTGCGCGAACTCGAGGGCGAGGTCACGACGATCACCGTCGCGCACCGACTGGCGACGATCAAGGACGCCGACGAGGTCCTGTTCCTGCGCGACGGATTCATCGTCTCGCGGGGAACGTTCGACGAGGTTCGCGCCGACACGCCGGACTTCGACCGCTCGGCCCGCCTCCTGGGCATGTAGCCCCGCCCGCCCCACCCCACCCCACCCCACCCCACCCCGCTGACCGTTTGTCCCGCTTCCTGGGAGGTGGTGCACGACACGCCCGGGATCCCGGGCGTGTCGTGCACCACCTCCCAGTCGCGGGGGACCGCGGTCCACAGGTCGCGCGAATTCGGGCAACGGCCACAACAGCGACGACGGGCGCGAGCCGTGCCCCCGAGTAGCGCGATCGTCGACCCATGACCACACCGATCCCACCCCAGACGGCTCCGCTTCTGTCTCCGCCACGAAACGGCCGGCGCCTGACCCCGCTGCCCGAAGCCACGAACCTCACGGTCTTCCGGCGGGCGGACATGGCTGCGTGGGGGATCGATCCGGCGAGCGCGCGGACCTACATCCGACAGGGACTGTGGGTCCGCCTGCACCGCGGGGTGTACGCCGACGCTGACGTCTACACCGCGTGCCGGTCCGATCCAGAACGCCTCCATCGGCTGATGACCCGGGCGGCGATCATGGCCCTGCCCGTCCCGGCCGCCGCATTCGGGCCAACCAGTGGCGTGTTCCACTACCTGCCGCGACAGGGCGCGGTTCCGGCAGTCGTCACGCTCGTCCGTGATCCGGACGCAGACCGACGAGCGCTACGGCGTCGCGTCGTCCGACCCAGTGAACTCGACGCGGTCCAGGTCCACGGGTTCCGGCTCCAACCCGAGGATGTGATCCGCGTCGACGGCGTCGCGACCGTCACGCGGGAGATCGCTGCGATCACCACTGCCGCGAGCGGCTGCGAGGAATGGGCCGTCGCCGTGCTGGACGCGGTCGCCTGGCAGCGACCGGAGGTGCTCGCGGAGTTCGCCGCACAGGTGGAGCGGTGGTCGCGGCTGCGCGGAATCGGCGTCGTCCGACGGGCCCTTCCGCTGGTCCGATGCGGCGCGCAGTCGCCGTTCGAGAGCCTGTCGCGGGTGCGCCTGGTCGCCGGCGGAATCCCCGAGCCCCGGCTGCAGGTGCCGTTCTACGACGCGAACGGGCTGATCGGGTATGCCGACATGACCTGGGACGGGCCACGCGTGATCGGGGAGTGCGACGGCCTGGTCAAGTACGAAGCGCGGGCGGACGTCGTCCGGGAGAAGTTGCGCGAGGACCGCCTGCGCGCCCTCGGCTTCACCGTCGTGCGGTGGACGTGGCGAGAGCTCATGTCGGATCCGGCGGCGGTTCGCGCGCGGGTGCGGCACGCGTTCGGCCAGTCGGACCGTCCGCGGTGAGCCTGGTCGGCGGTGGCGCGACTGGGAGGTGGTGCACGACACGCCCGGGATCCCGGGCGTGTCGTGCACCACCTCCCAGGAAGCGGGAGAAACGGAAGGGGGCGGTAGGGGTGCGGCAGACTGGGCGTCGTGGGCAGCGGCGTCGTGGGCAGCGGCGTCGTGGGCAGCGGCGTCGTGGGCAGCGCCATCCCCATCCTGGTCATCGTCGGGGTCGTCGTCGTCCAGGGCGCCAGCGGAGCGCTGTGGTGGGCGTGGGCCCGCGCGAGTGCGCGCGGCGACCGCGCGAGCGCCTCGTGGGCCGAACTGCTCGGCATGGGGTTGGCCCTGGGGACGTTCGCCTCGATGCTGGCCGCGATGGTCCTGGCCCGGACCGTGCTGGACCCGGTCGCGTGGGCACTGCCGGCACTGGGGACGGCCGTCGCGGTCGCCGTCCCGCGCTTGCGCCGGTCGTTGTCCGGCCTGCGGGTGCGCGCCGACCCCGCTCGCGCGACCGCCGTGGGCGTCGGCGTCGTCGCCGGACTGGCCCTGCTGGCCGCCAACTGGACCCGGATCCCGCTGGCCGCACCGTCGACGGCGTCCTTCACCGACCTGTACTTCTTCGAGGCGATCAGTCGCGGCCTGGCCGAGTTCGGCCCGGCGCAGAGCATCCTCATGTCCGGCGGCTCGCTGCGGTATCACTGGTTCACCTACGCGTGGGCCGGCGAACTCGCACAGACCGCCGGCGCGGCCCCGTTCGTGACGATCACGCGGGCGCTGCCGATCGTCACCCTCGTCGGCGTCAGCCTGCTCGCCGCCGCGTGGGCCGGTGACCGGTCGCGCGTTCGCTGGGTGCCGACGCTGGCGGTGCTGTTGATCGTCGCCGGCGGGTACACCGGGGCGCTCTACGGCGCCGTACTGAACTTCGACTCCCCGAGCCAGTCGATGACGACGGTCTGGCTGCTGGGCCTGGGGTTCACCGTCGTCGCGATCGCGCGCGGCCGGGTCGGCCGGATCGCCGGCCCCGTCGTCGTCGCGCTGCTCGCGGCGGCCTGCACCGGCGGGAAGGTCAGTCACGCGATCGTCGCCGCAGCCGGCATCGCCGTCGTGGTCGGCCTCGGGCTGGTCACGCGTTCGCCGTGGTGGCGGCGGACGTTCGCCGCGGCGGTGGTCGCCGCCGTCGCCATGGCGGTCACCTACCTGTGGGTCCTCGCCGGGGTCGCGATCGACCGCAACCTGACCGAGGAGGTCGCCGTGAAGGCGTCGACCTGGCAGGGTCTGGACCCGCTGATCGGCCGCGGGGGCGTGATCTTGGGCACGGCTGCGCTGGTCCTGGCGGTCCTAGCGCGGCTGGCCGGGCTGGGCTGGTCGGCGGCCCGTCGTCCGTGGAGCGCGGACGTCGCGTTCTGCGTGGGCGCCGTCGCGGCCGGTCTGGCGGCGATGCTCGTGCTGCGCGAAGGGGTGAACGAACTGTGGTTCGTGCTCGCCGCGAGCGCACCGGCCGCGGTGATGTCGGCGGTCGGCGTCGGTGCCGCTGCCCGGTGGCTCGCGCGACCACCGCGTCCCCTGCCACGTCCACTCGCGTGGATCGTGGTGATCTCGGTTCCCGCATCCGCTGCGGCACTTCTGCTGTCCCGCAACTGGTCCGCGCACCAGGCCGTCCTCAACTGGCTCGCCCCCCCGGCCGCGTGGACGCTGGTGGTCGTCGGCGCGCTGGCTGTCGCGGTGCTTCGCCGTCCCCGAGGACGGGTCCTCGTCCCGGCCATCGCACTGGTCGTGGGGGCCGTGACGCTGACCGCGATCGGCACCCGGCCCGCCGCGATCTGGACCGCCGCGCGGCCGATCACGACCGAACGCGGTGCGGTCGCGCCGAGCCCGGGCCTACCCGCTTCTGCTTCCGACGCACCGGCTGCCGACGCATCCGCTACCGACGCACCGGCTGTCGACGCACCGGCCGCGCCGACCACCGGCCCGGACTACGCCGCGATCCTCGCCGCCGCGAACTGGCTGACGGCGAACACCGCCGACGACGCGCAGATCGCGACCACCGACCCGCTGTCCGCCCTCGTCCCGGCGCTGACCGGACGGCAGATGTACCTGGCCGGCGACCTGTACCAGGTCGGCCTCGGTCGCGCCGACGAACTCGCGGAGATCGAGCGGCGCCGCGCGGTCTCCCGGGCACTGGCCACCGGACCGACCGTCGCGGACTACGCGGCGCTGTGCGCCGCAGGGGTGGACTTCGTGTGGGCCCAGGCCGCTGCGGGCGACGTGCGGGCGACGGGGCTGACGACCGTCTACCAGCAGCCGTGGATCACGATCCTGCGACTACCCGAGGGTCAGTGCCCGATCCCCTGACCGGAGCGGGCCACCGTCGGTGCGCCCAGTGCAGGATCCGCTTCTCCAGCAGGTTCCACGACACCAGCCCGACCGCCCACGACACCGCAGTCGTCGCGACGGTGATCACGGTGAGCCAAACGAGGTTGACGGTCGCGGACGTCTCGGTCGGCCCGCTGTACCAGCGCTCGATGCCGCGCAGGACCCAGAAGTGGAAGAAGTACATGAAGTACGAGTAACGCCCGATGCTGCGCAACGCCGGGCCGACAGCGGGGATCGCGTTGGCCGTGACCGCGATCGCGGCCATGACCAGCACGAACCCGAGGACGAAGTAGCCCGGGGTGTCCTGGGCGTAGGCCGACGTCAGGCCGAGAAGGAGCGCACCGAAGACCGCGACGGCCGTCCACGAGCGGTCCGGGACCAGGGCGGAGATCCCGTTCGCCCGCCACGAGCGCAGGACCGCGTACCCGGCCCCGCCCAGCAGGAAGAACGGCCAGGAGTTGAACAGGGCCAACCGCAGCCAGGCCGACATCGCCGTCCCGAGCGGGGTCTCCTCTCCGGCCAGCGCGAGGACGCCGCGGGCGAGGACCATCGACAGGTAGCCCACGATGACGGTGCCGGCGAGGAAGGCGACGCCGCGTCGGCGGAACCACGAGAACAGCAGGTAGTGCCCCATCTCCTGCTGGATCGTCAGGCCGCCGGTCGGGGTGTAGGCCAGCGCGGGCGTCACCCAGCCGAGGAAGACGGCGCCGAGGGCGAACCCGAGCCAGCCGGGCAACCCGGGGTCCGGGGGGCCGAAGACCAGGTACGACACGACCAGGAAGATCACCCACAGCGGCCACACGCGCGCCCAGCGGCGGGACCAGAAGTAGGCCGGGGTGTACGGCCGGTCGCCGGTGTGCAGCGAGAACATCAGCCACCCGGACAGGACGAAGAACAGTTGCACGCCGAACTGGCCGTAGTCGAACACGCGGAAGATCTCCGGGGGCAGGGCGTAACTGCCGGTCGTCGCGACCATCGTCGACAGCGAGTGCGTCGCCACGACGCACAAGATCGCGACGCCGCGAACGGCGTCCAGAGCCGCGACGCGGCTGGTCACCGGTGGCGCAGTGGGCACGGGTGACCTCCGGTCCTGCGGGCGCAACGTCCGCGTTCGCGCCCTACCCTAGGCGCGTCACTGGATCCTGGAGGAACCCGATGTCGTTGGTGACGCGCACCTTGGACCACCTCACGGGCGGCCGCCTGACGAAGGCCGACTTCGAGCGCCGGTTCGACCGCTATCTCGGCGACGGTCGGTGGGCGGAGGGCGACGGCGAGGCCCTCCTGGCCGCCTTCCTGGAGTCCGGCGGGGCCTGGCTCACCCGGGCCGCCGAGACGGTCGCCGCGCGCGGCGAGCGGTACGACTTCGACGCCGCGGTCGACACCCTGGGCCTGTGGGCCGAACCGGGGTCGTTCGACCGTGCGTTGGCTGCGTTGCGCTCCGACGGCTACGCGCTGTGCGACGTGACGGTGCCCGACGCGATGGTCGACGAGCTCGTCGAGTACTTCGCGTCCGCGCCGTGCACGCTGACGTCGGACCACGAGACCCCGCTCGCCCCCGGTGCGACGACGACCGTCGACTTCGCCGATCCACTGGCGGAGAAGTACGCCGTGACGACGAACGCGACGCTCGCCTCGGGCACCGTGCGGTCGCTGCTGCTGGACCGGGGGCTGCTGCGCATCGCGCAGGCCTATCTCGGGTCGGTGCCGATCATCGACATCGTCATCGCGTGGTTCTCGTTCCCCGCCGCCGCAGCGAGCGTCGAGGCCGGCCAGTTGTACCACTTCGACCTCGACCGGATCCGCTGGCTCAAGGCGTTCCTGCTCCTGACCGACCAGGACGAGGAGACCGGCGCGCACATGTACGTGCCCGGTACCCACCGCGATCATGGGATCGATCCGTCGTTGCTGCGCAAGGGATACGCACGACTCCAGGACGACGAGGTGGCGGTGGTGAACCCCCGCTCGACGTGGCGGACGATGACCGGCCGACGTGGGGCGATCCTGCTGGAGGACACCCGGGGCCTGCACAAGGGCCTGCCGGTCGTGCGCGACCACCGGCTGATGCTGCAGTTCGAGTACGCCCAGTCGATGTTCGGCCACCCGGCCGGGCTCGCGACCGTCGACCTGGACCCGATCGAGGACCCCTACTGGCAGGACATGCGCGCGCGCTACCCGGCGACCTTCGCGGTGCTGGACCGCTGAGCGGCCGCGCGGGCGCGCCGGGTCACCTCGCGGGCCGCCACCCGGGTGGCGAGGCGGACCGGCTGCTCCCACAGCCAGCAGACCCGCCGGGCACGCGGTGACAGGTGCCGCCGCTTGACCGCCTCGGACTCGTCGAGCGACGCGGTCCGGTCGGACACCGTCAGGGAGTCCGGATGCCACCGGAAACTCGACACGACCCGGCCGACGTCGACGAACCGGCCCTGCCGGCGCAGCCGGAGCAGCAGATCGAGGTCGAAGGCGAAGCGCAGGGACTCGTCGACGCCGCCGACCGCCTGCCAGGCCTCGCGGCGCACGAGCATCCCGGGCTGGGGGATCAGGTCCGGACCCCACGGCAGGATGCGCTGCGCCCACCGGCCCGCCTGGCTGGTCCACAGATGGCGGCCGTCGTCGTCGATGTACGTGCAGGCGCCGTACGCGAGCACGCAGTCCGGATCGGCCCGCAGCGCGGCGACCGTCGCGGCCAGGGACCCGGCACTGAGCAGGTCGTCGTCGCCGATCCAGTTGACGAACTCGTGCCCCGGACGGGCGGCCGCGACGCCGGCGTTCACCGCGGCGGGCAGGCTACCCGGATCGTCGACGACGCTCGCCCCCGTGGCGAGGGCGACCTCGCGTGCGCGGGTCGCCGTCGCGGGGACGACGACGACGACGTCGGCCGGCTCGGTCTGCGCGGCGACAGAGGCGAGGGTCTGCTCGAGGTAGTCCAGCCGCTGTCCGAGCGTCGGGACGACGATCAGGACCGATGGCGTCACGGCGGACACGGTATCGCCCGGTGCCGGACGGTACTGTGAACCCCGCTGCCGTCCGATCGACGGATCGGCCTTCGGCGGAGGTGTGCGTGATCGACGTGGCGTTCGCGGTCGCCTACGCGGTCCTCCTCGTCGCCGCGATCGTCGTGTCCCGGTCCCTTGCGACAGCGGCGATCCTCGTCGCCGTCGGCGTCGGCACCAGCGGCGTCCTCGTGCAGTTCCTGGCGACCAACGGCGTCGAGGTGCGGTACCGGTTGCTGCAGTGGTGGCTCGCGGTGACGCTCGCCGCTGTCGTCGGTGCCGGCGCGTACCTGTCCCGCGGCCGCCCGAACCGACTGACCCGGACCGCGGTGATCCTCGTCGGCGGCAGCAGCGCCGTCGTGGCGCTCGGCTTCGTCGCCGCCCGCCTGCTCGCCCCCGGCTCGCCGGGTCCGCTGACGAGCGTGGGCCTGCTGATCACCCGCAGCAGCGCGGAGGACAACGCCAAGTGGCTCAACGCGGCCGCCGAGCTGGCCGCGGGGGCGCCGGTCGACGCGTGGGCGAACGTCGGCGGACCACTGCTGCTGTTGCTGACGATGTGCGCGACCCTCCTGTCGACCGCCTCGATCGCGTTCTACGGCGGCGTGAACGAGGTGGCGGTCTCGGCCGGCACGCTCATCCTCGCCGAGTCGACGATGATCGTGCTGGCGCCGTTCGCGCTCACCCCGTTGGTCGAGGCCCGCATCCGCCGACGGGTCGACGGTCGACCGCGCCCGATCCGGTCCGCGATCCCGTGGCCGATGCTGCTGCTGGGAATCGCGATCGCCGTCACGGCGAACACGCTGATGCTGTACTACGGCCACCTGACGTTGCAGTACACGATGATCGTGCTCGCCCTGTGGGTCAGCGCGTTCGTCGGCTGGCGGCGGGCCGGCGCGGCGCTGGTGCTGACGACCCTGGCCGTGGTGACGGTCGCGCAGGTGTGGTTCCCACTCAGCCCCGTCGCGCTGATCCTGCTGGTCGCCGGCGTCGGCGGCGGCCTGTGGTGGGGGCTGCGCCGGCGGGATCGGCGAGCCCTCGCGGTCGCGGCGTCGTTCGGCGTCACCTTGGTCTTGATGTGGGACTTCCTGCGCAGCAGCATCTCCTACTCCCTCGGACTCGCCGGGGACGGTGCCTCGGCCGCGACGGTCGTCGGTGGCGCGGTCCGGGGTGTCGTCGCGCTGGCGGTGCCGACGCTGCCACTGTTCGCCCAGAACGGCGGCACGGAGATCGTCTCGACCCTGTTCGCCGCGGTGACGGTCGCGGCCGTGATCGCGGCGGTCGTCGTCCTACGGGAGGCGGGCGGACGCCGCTACCTGCTGCGGTTCGGCCCGATCGTCGTGCTCGTCGGCTACACGATCCTCGTGACGTTCGCCGACTACTTCGCCGTCGGGCACGGCCCGGGGTACGCGACGAACAAGTTGACCTTCGCGGTCGCCGTGCCGATCCTCGCGGTGTGCCTGCCGGTCGGCCTGCTCGCCTTCGACCGCGGCGCCCGGGCGATGACCGCGCTGCGCTGGGCCGCGCTCGCCGGCGTGGTGATGCTGCTGGTCGTCGACACCTTCCTGCCCCGCGCGGTCACCGAGTTCAAGCCCAGCCTGTGGCCGACGACGAGCGGGGATCCGCAGCCGTACTGGTGGCCGGCCGAGGTGCGGGCGACCGCGGACCAGCCGCTGGCGACGAACCCGGTCGGGTGCGTGTACCTGCCGCAGGGGGCCGAGCGACCCAGCGTCCTGCCGGACGGGCAGCGGGCGTACTCGTGCACGCGGATCCTGACCGGAGTCGCGGGGCAGGAGGGGCCGGGGCAGGCGCTGGTGAGGTGGACCCTCGACGAGTGGCTGGGCAACACGTCGCTGTGGGACCACTACCAGACGTATTTCGCGCTGATGTCGCCGGACGCGCGCAACCGCAAGGTCATCCTGCTGGACGACGACAGCAGGGTCGTCGGGATCGAGACGCTGCAGTCGCTCATGGACCGATTCCCGGCCCGGCCCGACGACACCGGCGCGGCGGACGGATCGGGCGCCGGGTCATGACCGGTGACCGGGCGCGCGAGATCGCCCGGGACCTGCTGCCGCCGGCGCTGGCCCGAGCCCTGGCCCGTTCGACGGGCGCTCGTCGCGGGGCGCTGGTGTTCGAGGACGGGTTCGACGACTGGACCGCCGCAGCCGCGGCTGCGGGCGGGTACGACGCGACGTCGATCCTCGACCAGGTCCAAGCCGCCACCGACGCGGTCGTTGCGGGGCGGGCCGCGATGGAGCGCGACGGGGTGCTGTTCGCCGACGTGGAGATCCGCTGGCCGATCGCCGGTGCGCTGATGTGGCAGGCCGCCCGGCGGCACGGGGTGCTGCGGGTCCTGGACTTCGGTGGATCCCTCGGCTCGTCGTACCGGCAGTTGTCGGCGCTGCTCGCCGACCTGGACGTGCGGTGGGCCGTCGTCGAGCAGCCGGCGTTCGTCGACGCGGGCCGACGCTACGCCGACGGGCGCCTGTCGTTCCACGAGACCGTCGCCGACGCGGCCGGGCGGGTCGCCCCGACGGTCGCGCTGCTGTCCTCGTCACTGCAGTACGTCGCCGAGCCGGCGGCGGTGCTGGCCGACATCGCCGCGACCGACGTCGAGGCGATCGTCATCGACCGCACGCCGATGACCGACGCCGCCGAAGACCACCCCGTCGTCGAGCACGTCCCCGCGCAGATCTACCGCGGCAGCTACCCGACCTGGCTGCTGAGCCAGTCCCGGCTGCTCGCGGCGCTGCCCGGGTGGCGGGTCCTCGACCGGTTCCCCGGCATCGAGGCCCCGGGGCGCACGACGACGGGAGTCCGGTTCGACTGGCGGGGCTTCGTCCTGGTGCGGCCGTGAGCGCCGGGCCGCACGCGTTCGCGCTGCTGATCAAGAGCCACCGGCCGGACCTGGCGTACGTCGAGCGGCTGATCGGGACGATCGAGCGCCACAACGTCGAGCGGATCCCGGCATACCTCGTCGTCCCGGCCGCGGACCGGCCGGACTTCGTCGCGGTCGCCGGCGCGGCGGCAACCGTGCTGCCGGAGGAGGACTTCGCGGCGCACCTGACCACGTCGCCGGTCGCCGGGTTCTCCCCGGGGTACATCAACCAGGAGATCGTGAAGCTCGCCTTCTGGCAGGCCGGACTGGCCGAGAACTACCTGTGCGTGGACTCCGAGCTGCAGTTCGTCCGAGACTTCGGCCACGCGGACTTCATGGCCGACGCGACGACGCCGTACACGTTCCGCAGCGCGGACGCGGAACTGCGGGTCGAGCCGGAGTACCACCGCACGCACTGGGTCGCCCGGCGCGAACGCCTGCGGGCGATCCAGCGCGAGCTCGACCTGCCCGACGAACCGCTGCTGACGGTCCACGGGCACGCGGTCTTCTCCGCGACGGTCCTGCGTGCCTTCCGCGATCGGTTCCTGGCTCCGCGCGGCTGGGACTACGTCGACGCGCTGGCCGTGGCGCCGTACGAGCCGACGTGGTACACCCTGTGGCTGCAGAAGGACCGGACGATCCCGATCGTCGCGCGCGAACCGATCGTGAAGACCTTCCACGACCCGACGCAGTACGTGGACTACGTCGTGCGCGGGGTGCGGATCGAGGACGTCGCACGCGGGTACGCCGCGATGGTGCTCAACGCCAACTACTCCCGTGGCGACGGGCTGATCGCCCTCGACGACGCCCCCGACGTCGCGCTGGCGCGCTACGTCACGGCGCCGCGCCTCACCGCGGCGGTCCTGGCGCGCGCCGCCGCCCGGGTGCGGTCGGTGCTCAGCCGCGCGACCTCATCGGGTGTGACCGCAGGACTTCGTCGGCAGCTGTCCAGAACGCCGAGCCGCTGATCAGCGCGGCCGACGTGGCGTGGCCGGCGTCGGCGATCCGGCGCCGCAGGTCGCGGTCGCGGACGAGTTCGACGATCCGGTCGACCGCCTCGTCGACGGAGACGAACTCGCAGAAGTCCGATCCGGCGGCGAAGAAGCGGTCGGACCCTTCGACCCGGGCCGCGACGAGCGCGGCTCCCGCGGCGAGGGTCTCGTTGTAGCGGAACACCAGTTGCTGCACCCAGATCCAGTCCATGAACGGCCGGCTGGGTCCTTGCATGCACGTCGTGACGACGACGTCCGCGGCGGCCAGGGTGCGCCAGTACGCCTCGTTCGAGGTCCCCCACTTGTCCCCGTTCACGGTCAGCGTGATTCCGCGCGCGGCCAGTCGGTCCCCGACCGCGTCGAGGAAGTCGCTGCGCGGGGGGTACACGTGCCCGATGAACTGCACGAGCGAGCCGTCCTTCGACGTCTCGGCGGCGACCTGCTCGAGCCACGTGAGCCGATCCCGGGAGATCGGCATCGGCAGCGGTCCGACGATCCGGCGGTGCGGGAAGATCGGCGCGAGCACGCGGGTGGGGGCGAAGGTCAGCACGACGCCGGCGTGCGCGGTGAGGACGGCGGCGTGCCAGCGCTGGCGGCGGTGGAAGGCGTCGGTCAGGATCACGACCGGCACGCGGCCGCTGGCGAGGACCCGCCACGACACCGCCATCGCCTCGACCAGGCTGTGTCGCCAGGACTGGCCGGGGGTGCGCACGTCGAGCACGAGGTGGGTCGGATCGTCATGTCGGACGTTCGCGGCGAACTGCGGCAGGTACGGCTGGTCGCGGTCGACGACGTGCCGGACGACCCGCTCGACGCCGACGTAGTCGCGCGCCGAGCCGAGGAGCTCCTCGAAGAAGACCTGGGTCCACCCGATCCGGCCGGACTCGACCGCGACCCGCACGGGCGAGCCGCACCGACGCCGGCGCGCCGACGAGCCGGCGACACGTGCGGGCAGCAGGAGGACCCAGGCCAGCCACCACAGCGGGACGACCGTCCGCGGCAGCAGGACGTCGCGCCACGGGCGGTGGCGCGGCAGCGGGTTGAAACCGCGCGCCGCCGGGTCGTCCATCGGCACCTAGAGTAGCGGCGTGGCCGAACCGCGGGCGGTGCGCGTCGCCGTCATCCCGGCGCGCGGCGGCTCCAAGCGCGTTCCGCGCAAGAACGTGCGCCCGCTGGCCGGCCGGCCGCTGGTCGCCTGGGCGGTAGGGACCGCGCTCGCGGCGCGCAGCATCGACCGCGTCGTCGTCAGCACCGACGACCCCGAGGTCGCCGAGGCCGCGACGGCGGCCGGCGCCGAGGTGCCGTTCGTCCGCTCCGCCGACCTCAGCGACGACCACACCCCGCTCGTCCCCGTCGTCGCCGACGCGGTCGAGCGACTGGGCCTGGACCGCGCCGCCGCGGTGTGCTGCGTCTATCCGACCGCGGTCGGCCTGCTCGCCGCGGACATCGACGCCGGGGCGGCCGCGCTCGCCGACACCGAAGCGGCGTACGTCGTCGGGGTCGTCCGCTACCCGCACCCGATCCAGCGGGCGCTCGCGGTCGCCGACGGCGGTCGCCTGCGGATGCTGGAACCGGACCTGGCCCTGGTGCGGACGCAGGACCTGCCCGCGCGATGGCACGACGCCGGCCAGTTCGTGTGGGGGCGCGCGGCGGCGTGGCTGGATCGGGTGCCGGTGCTCTCCGACGCGTCCGGGGTCGAACTGCCCGGCTGGCGGGCGATCGACCTGGATACCGAGGACGACTGGGCCCGGGCCGAGCTGCTGCGTCCGCTGATCGCCGTCGAGCGGCTCGGCTACCCTGCTGCCGACGCCGAACCGAAGGATCCCGAATGAGCGTGCTGGGCAACTCCTCGATCCTCGTGACCGGGGGGACCGGATCGTTCGGTAAGGCGTTCGTCCGTTACGCGCTGGACCACCTCGACCCGCGACGAATCGCGATCTTGTCCCGGGACGAGCTCAAGCAGTCCGAGATGCGCAAGGACTTCCCCGACGACCGGCTGCGCTGGTTCATCGGCGACGTTCGTGACCGCGAGCGCCTCCTGCGCGCCTTCCACGGTGTCGACCACGTCGTCCACGCGGCCGCGCTCAAGCAGGTCGACACCGCCGAGTACAACCCGTTCGAGTACGTGAAGACGAACATCCTCGGCAGCCAGAACGTCATCGAGACCGCGATCGACACCGGCGTCCGCAAGGTCGTGGCGCTGTCGACCGACAAGGCCTCCTCCCCCATCAACCTGTACGGGGCGACGAAGCTGACCGCGGACAAGCTCTTCGTCGGCGCGAACAACTACAGCGACGCGCAGGGCGCCGACTTCGCGGTCGTCCGGTACGGCAACGTCATGGGCTCGCGGGGGTCGGTCATCCCGCTGTTCCGGCAACTGGCCGCCGAGGGTCGGCCGCTGCCGGTGACCGACACGCGGATGACCCGCTTTTGGATCACGCTCCCGCAGGCCGTCCGCTTCGTGGTCGACTCCTTCGACCGGATGACCGGTGGGGAGCTGTTCGTCCCGCGGATCCCGAGCATGCGGATCACCGACCTCATCGAGGCGGTCGCACCGGGGGCGCCGACCTACGAGATCGGGATCCGGCCGGGCGAGAAACTGCACGAGGAGATGATCTCGGCCGACGACAGCTACCGCACGGTGCGGCAGGCGGACCGCTACGTCGTGAAGCCGACCGTGCAGGAGTGGTGGTTCACCGAGCCGGCGGGCGAGCCGGTCGAGCCGGGATTCTCGTACCGCTCCGACACCAACGACCAGTGGCTGTCGCCGGCGCAGTTGCGTGACCTGCTCGCCGGCCAGTGACGTGATCCCCTACGGGCGGCAGTCCATCGACGACAGCGACGTCGACGCCGTCGTGCGCGTGCTGCGCAGTGACTTCCTGACCACCGGGCCGGCGGTCGAGGAGTTCGAGGCGAGGATCGTCGCGTACACCGGTGCCCGGCACGCGGTCGCGTTCAACTCGGCCACGTCGGCCCTGCACGGGGCCTGCCACGCGACGGGCCTGGGTTCCGGGGACATCGTCCACACCAGTCCGCTGACGTTCATGGCGAGCGCGAACTGCGCCCGCTACGTCGGCGCCCGACCGGCGCTGCTCGACATCGACGTCCGTACGTGGAACGTCGACGTCGCCGCGGTCGACGCGTCGGTCGACGCGCTGGTCGCGGTCCACTACGCGGGCCTGCCGGTCGACCTGCCCGCCCTGGCCCACCGTCCGCGCGTGGTCATCGAGGATGCCTCGCACGCACTCGGTGCGCACACCCCGAGCGGGCCGGTCGGCAACTGCGCGCACAGTGACGTCACCGTCTTCTCGTTCCATCCGGTCAAGCCGGTGACGACCGCGGAGGGCGGGATCGCGACCACGAACGACGACGACCTGGCCGATCGGATGCGGCGCTTCCGGTCGCACGGGATCGACCGCACACCGCGGGCGAACCCCTGGGAGTACGACGCCGTCGAGGTCGGCTACAACTACCGCCTCACCGACCTGCAGGCGGCCCTGGGCAGTTCGCAACTGGACCGGCTGGACCGTTTCGTGGCTCGCCGCAACGAGATCGCCGAT
This sequence comes from uncultured Bifidobacteriaceae bacterium, assembly GCA_964391765.1. Taxonomy (GTDB): domain Bacteria; phylum Actinomycetota; class Actinomycetes; order S36-B12; family S36-B12; genus UBA10649. Next base: position 17,566 of record CAYMNG010000007.1, read on the forward strand.
CGGTACCGGGGGGAGTTGGCGGGCCTGCCCGTCCTCCTGCCGCCGGCCGCCCCGCCCGGACACGTTCACGGCTACCACCTGTTCGCCGTCCGCGTGCCCCACCGTGACGCGGTGTTCGCGCACCTGCGGCGGGCCGGGATCGGCGTCCAGGTGCACTACGTCCCGATCCACCACCACACCGTCAGCGCCGACATCGACCTTCCGGCGGGCGGCTTCCCGGTCACCGAGGCCGTCTACGCGGGCCTGATCAGCCTCCCGATGTTCGTCGATCTCACCGACGCCGAGCAGGACGTCGTCGTCGCGGCGCTCGCGGACGCGCTGGCGACGACGTGACGCCGGTGCGCTGGCCGACGCACTACGCGTGTGCACCCCGCCTCGGCGCTGCCGTCGACGGGTACGTCCTGCGCCCGGTCGACTGGGCCGACCGGGAGGCGATCCGGTGCTGGCGCAACGAGCAGATCGACGTGCTGCGTCAGCGCGAGCCGTTGTCCACCGACGACCAGGACCGGTACTTCCGCGACGTCGTCGCCGCGCAGTTCACCGATCCCCTTCCGCCGCAGGTGCTCGTCGCCGTCGACCGGGACGAGACGCTGATCGGATACGGCGGGATCGTCCACCTGGACTGGGGTGACCGGCGCGGCGAGGTGTCCTTCCTCGGCGCGACCGACCGGCTGGACCGGGCCACGTTCGCCGCCGACTGGAACGCCTACCTGCGGATGCTCGTGCCGGTCGCCCGGGGCCTCGGCCTGCACCGGTTGACGACCGAGGCGTACGCGTTCCGCACGGACCTGTTCGGGCTGCTCGAGGCGCACGGGTTCGTGCACGAGGGCACGTTGCGCGAGCACCACCGGTTCGACGGGTCGTGGGTCGACTCAGTCGTGCACGGGCTGCTGCTGTGAGGGTCGACCCGAACGCAGGTCCCGGGGCAGCGGATACCGGCCGAAGCGGCCGGCGAGCGGGCCGATGACGATCAGGGACAACCACATCCAGCGTGCCGGTTCGGCGCCGACGGCGATGGCGACGGGCACCGACGCCAGGAACACCAACGGAACCGGCACGGTCGCGAGGAGGCCGACGACGAGGTCGCGTCGATCGGGGACCGGGCCGGTCAACCCCTGCACCTGGGCGAGCACGAACATGACGCGAAGTGCCACGGCCACCCCGGCGACGTTGAGGGCGTAGAACGCGGTCGGCAGCCCGAGGTCCACCGTCGCCGGATCGCTGATCCCCTGGGTGGCGAAGGGGATGAGGACGACGAAGAACGTGCACACGAGGTTCGCGGTCAGGACGCTCGGCGTCATCCCCGACATCGTCCGGACCATGCGGTAGTTCAGTCGCCAGAACGCCGCGATGACCACGAAGCTCAACGTGAAGCCGAGCAGCTGCCCCCCGAGCCCGGATTCGGCGAGGGTGCCCAGGTCCGTCCAGTCCGACGGCTTGGGCACGTCGGGGTTGATGACCAGCAGCGTGATCGCGAATCCGTAGATCGCGTCGATGAACGACAGCCCGCGACCGAACTCGATCGATTCGGCGCCGTCGACGTGCACGGGTCAGCACGGTACCGGAAACGGCTGCTACCGCAGCCGAAGCCACCGTTGAACGCGGGGCACGGTCCGCGTCGCCCGGCGTACCGCGGCCGCGGACAGCACGCGTGCGGGCAGGCCGGCGGCAAGTGCGCCGGCCGGGCCGGTCGGGTGGTCGGCCCACGCGTCGTCGGGCCACAGGACCCCCAGGTAGCCGCGGGCGACGTCGGCCGCGGTCACGGCGTTGATGCGGTAGTCCGAGCGTCGGCCCGGGGTGTCGAGGGCGGCGACGAGCGGCTCGTGCGGGACGAACGACACACCCGCACCCGCTAGCAGCCAGGCGTGGTACCAGGCCAGTTCGTCCGGGCACTCGGCGAGCGCCTCGGCGTACGACCATCCGCGGGCGACGAGCACCTCGTCGTGGAACGAGCGCAGCGCGGCGGTCGCGACGACCGACACGCCGCGGGCGACGAACCGGCGGCGGTCGGCCACGCCGAGCACACGCTGGGCCGTCTCGCGCGCCGCGTCCGCCGCAACGAGGTCCGGGGCGCCCTCGACCCGACGCTCGGCCTCCTCCGACACGACCGCGTACGGCGTGCCGTCGTCACGCACGAAGTCGCCCCGGCCGAAGGGGCGGACGAACTCGACCGTCGGCGCGACGACCACGCAGGCGTCCCAGTCGGTCGTGCGCCACAGGTCGAGGACGGGCGCGACCTGCTCGTCGGTCCGTGCGACCCGCACCGGCAGGTCGTCGACGTTGTGGGCGCGGATCGACGCGCCCAGGCGCGGCAGGGGGCCGGCGTCGGGCGCCAGCACCACCAGGCCGAGCGAGTCGGCCATCAGTACCCGACGACCTCGAGGTCCGGCAACGGGAAGATCAGCCGGCCGCCGGCGGCCAGGTACGGAGCCAGCGAGGTCATGAACGTCTCCCGGAAGTGCCACGGGAGGATCAGGAGGTAGTCCGGCTTCTCGGCGAGCACCTGCGCCTCGGACACGATCGGGATGCCGGATCCGGGCAGGAACCGCCCGAACTTGTACGGGTTGACGTCACCGACCTTGCTGACCAGCGCCTCGGTCACCGGCGTCGTCATGACCAGCACGTTGCCCTTCGTCGACGCGCCGAGCGCCATCACCGTCGCCCCGGAGTCGACCAGCCGGGTCAGCAGCGACCGCAGGTCCTTCTGTCGGGCCCGGACCTTCTGCCGGAACTCGACCCAGGCCTCGGGACTGTGCACGCGGTCGGCGGCCTCCTGCTCCAGCAGCCACTGCGCGTACACCGACGGCCCGGGTCCGGCGGTCCGGCCGGCGACGACGGAGATCGAGCCGCCGTTGACCGCGTTCGTCGCCGCGTCGAGCAGGTGCAGTCCCGCGTCGTCGAGGATCCGCTTGATCGTGGTGAGGGAGTAGTACTCCAGGTGCTCGTGACAGATCGTGTCGTACGCGCCGCTGCGCAGCATCCACGGCATGTAGCTCTGCTCGAAGTACCACACGCCGTCGTCGGCGAGCACCGAACCGATGTCACGAGCGAAGGCGACCGGATCCTCAAGGTCGTAGAACATCGCGATCGAGGTGACGACCCGTGCCGGCCCGTCGGCGACGCGCTCGTACGTCGCCGCGGTGAAGAAGTCCGCGACGGCGGCGATGTCCTCGGGGTAGAACTCGCCGAACTTCGCGATCGTGGGATCGATCCCGACCCGCACGAGACCCGGCGTCGTGTAGCTGCGCAACAAGGTGCCGTCGTTCGCGCCGATGTCCAGGACCCGGTCCCCCGGTCGCAGGCCGACCCGGGCCTGGAGCCGCAGGGCGATCCGTTCCAGGTGCGCGACCATCGACGCGTTCAGGCCGCTGCGGTAGCCGTAGTTGTCGCCGTACATCTCGGTGGGCGGGAACGTATCACCGAGCTGGACAAGTCCGCACTCCTGGCACAGGACCAGCCGGACCCGCCCGGCGGACACGTGCTCCGTGCGGGTCGCGGGGAAGACGCCCGTCAACGTGAGTTCGCCGAAGTCCAGGATCTCGGCGAGCCGGTCGCTGTGGCACACCCGGCAGGAGGCGATGCTCGTCACGGGACTCCTCCGGGTCGGGGTGCGGGCCCGATCACGCCCGTCGGGCGGCCTCGGGTCGCCCCTAGACTACCGGGGCAGGCCAGCCAGCCCGGTCGGCCGCGAGTCGCGGGAGCGCCGTGCGGGTCCTCGTCACCAGCGCCAGCCGGAAGCTGCCGTTGTTGCGGGCGATCGCCGACCAGCTCGCCCCGGTGGCGCCGACGGCCGAGGTGGTGGCCGCCGACGCCGACCCGCGGTGCCTGGCCGCGTACGCGTGGCGACCGTTCGTGCCGTTCCCCCGACTCGACGACGTCGCACCGCAGGCGGTGATCGACGCGATCGGCGTCCTGGCACCGGAAGTGCTCGTGCCGTCCCGGGACGCCGACGTGACGTTCTTCGCCGAGCACGTCGACGCGCTGGCCGCCCGCGGCACGTGGTGCCTGGCCGGGACGGGGCCCGCGGTCACCCGCTGCCTGGACAAGTACGCGTTCAGCGCGGCGCTGGCCGACGCCGGGGTGCCGGCGATCCCGACCGCACTGGACCCGGCCGCGGTCCACGCGGACCGCCTCGTCGTCAAGGAGCGGCACGGTTCCGGCGCGCGGGGCGTCCGGCTCGACCTGTCCGCGCAGGCCGCCGCGGCGGCGGCCGAGGACCTGTCCGAGCCGGTGTTCCAGCCGTTCGTCCCCGGCCCGGAGGTGAGCATCGACGCGTACCGGGCACGCGACGGTCGCCTGCTCGGACTGATCGCCCGCAGCCGCGATCTCGTCCGCCACGGTGAGTCCCAGGTCACGACCGTGGTCGACCCCGCGCCGTACGCCGGGCTGGCGACGGCGGCGCTCACGGCGCTGGGCCTGACCGGCCACGCCGTACTGCAGGCCATCGACGGTCCGGACGGTCCGGTGCTGGTCGAGTGCAACCCGCGGCTCGGCGGCGCCTCGACCCTGGCACTGGCCGCGGGCCTGCGGACCGTGGCGTGGGCCTGGCTCGAGGCCGCCGGGCAGGATCCGGGCACGGTCGCGTTCGCCCCCGCCGCGCCCGGACTGCGGCTCGTGCGCGCGCCGGCCGACGAGATCGGGCGCTGGCCGTCGTGATCGTGGCCCTGGACCTGGACGACACGCTCTACGACGAGGCGACCTTCGTCGATTCCGGCCTTGGTGCCGTCGCGGGGCTGCTGGCGCCGACGCTCGCCGTCTGCGCCGACGCCGTGCACGATCGCCTGCGCCGCCTGCTCGCCGAGCACGGTCGGGGGCGGGTGTTCGACCTGCTGCTCGCCGAGCACGGGATCGACGACGCCCGCCTGGTCGCCGAGTGCGTCACGACGTACCGCACGCACGTGCCGGACATCGACCTCCTGCCCGGGGTCCGCGGCATGCTGGCCGACCTCGCCGCCGTCGTGCCGCTCTACCTGGTCACTGACGGGGATCCCGGTGTCCAGCAACGCAAGATCGACGCACTGGGGATCGAACCGTACTTCGCCGCCGTGTACCGGACCTGGGCGTTCGGCGTCGACGCGGGCAAGCCCTCGCTGCGCTGCTTCGAGCTCATCCGGGAGCGCGAGGGCGTGCCGTGGGCGCAGGTGGCCTATGTCGGCGACGATCCGAGCAAGGACTTCGTGTCGTTGAACCGAGTCGGTTCGACGACCGTGCGCGTCCACCGCGGCCGCTGCGCGGACGTCGTCGCGGAGCCCGGGTTCGACGCGCGCCTGCACGTCGGCGATGTCACGCAGGCACCGGCCGCACTCGGGCTGGCCCGGTAGCGGGTCCGGCGCCGTAGGCTCGGGCCCGTGCGCAGCATCGACATCGGCGACCGCCTCGTCGGTCCCGGTCACCCCGTCTACGTCATCGCCGAGGTGTCGGCGAACCACAACGGCAGCCTGGCCCTGGCCCGAGAGACGATCGCGGCGGCGGCCGCGGCCGGCGCCGACGCGATCAAGTTGCAGACGTACCGGCCGGACACGATCACCTTCCGCAGCGACGCGGCACCGTTCCAGATCGCCGACGGCACCTTGTGGGACGGTCGGACCCTGTGGGACATCTACGAGGAGGGGCAGACCCCCTGGGAGTGGCACGCCGAGCTCTTCGAGTACGCGAACTCCCTGGGCCTGCATGGCTTCTCGTCCCCGTTCGATCCGACGGCGGTCGCGTTCCTGGCCGAGTTGGGCGTCCCGGCGTTCAAGGTCGCCTCGTTCGAGATCGTCGACCTGCCGCTCGTCCGGCTGATCGCCGAGCAGGGCGTCCCGGTGATCCTCTCGACGGGCATCGCCCGCGAGGCCGACGTCGTCGCTGCTGTCAGCGCATGCCGCGAGGTCGGGAACGACCGACTCGTCGTGCTCAAGTGCACGTCCTCCTACCCGGCGCCGGCCGCGGAGTTGAACCTGCGCACGATCGCCGACATCCCCGTGCGGTTCGACGTGCTCGCAGGCCTGTCCGACCACACCATGACCGCGACGGCGGCGGTCGCGGCGGTCACGCTCGGCGCGTGCGTCGTCGAGCGCCATCTGATCGTGGACCGGGGGCTCGGCGGCCTGGACTCCCAGTTCTCCACCGACGCAACGGAGTTCGCCGCCCTCGTGGCCGCGATCCGCGAGACCGAGGCGGGCCTGGGCGAGATCACGTACGAGTTGACGCCGCGCGCCGCGGCCAGCCGACGGCACGCCCGGTCACTGTTCGTCGTCGCCGATGTGCGGGCCGGCGACGCCGTGACGACGGACAACGTCCGCTCCATCCGACCCGCGGACGGCCTGGCCCCGGCCCGGCTGCCGGACGTCCTCGGGCGACGGTTCGCCGCGGACGTCCTCGCCGGCACGCCGTTGGCCGACGACCTGCTGGCCTGACGACAGGTCACCGGACGACGGGGAGGAGATCGGCGATGGCATCGGTGCGGACGGCGCTGCGCGACTGGCTGCCGCCGGTCCTGGTCCGTGGCCGCGCGACCGCGTCGACCACCGTGCACGAGTCCTACGCGCACGCGCTCGGGCACTGCGGGGCCGGCTATGACGACGACGAGATCGCCGCTGTCGTCGTGGCGAAGCAGCACGCGCTCAGCGACGGGCTGCGCACGGGTTCGGTTGCGCTGGACCTCGGTGCGACGCGCACCCTCGTCGGCGTGGCGGCGGCGCACGGTCGATCCCCGCTGCGGGTGCTCGACCTCGGCGGGGCCGCGGGACTGCACTACGCCGTCGCCCGCTCGGTGCTGCCGGCGGACGTCCGGCTGGACTGGCGGGTCGTCGAGACGGCGGCGATGGTCCAGGCGGCGCGGTCGCTGGCGTCCGACGAACTGCGGTTCCACACCTCGATCGCCGCCGCGCTGTCGGGCGACGGCCCGCCCGTCGACCTGGCGCTGGCGATCGGCGTCCTTCAGTATGTGCCCGATCCGTTCGAGACGCTCGCCGAGATCGTCGCGAGCGGCGCGAGCAACCTGCTGATCTCGCGGACCGGCCTGTCGGACGACGACCGGACGCTGGTCATCGTGCAGCGATCGCGGCTGTCGGACAACGGCCCAGGTCCGCTGCCGGCCGGTTTCGTCGACCACCCGGTCGCCTACCCCGGCACGTTCGTGCCGCGACGGCGGTTCGAGGACCTCCTCGCCGCGCAGTACGACGTCTCGGTGCGCCTGCTCGAGGAGGCGTCGGTGTGGAACGCCGCCGGAACACCCGTCCACCAGTACGGCTACGTCTGCCGGCGCCGCCCGGCCGGCTAGCCCGGCCTCGACCTTGAGCTTGTACCGGGTCCGCGCCGCCAACACGCGGTACAACCTCAAGGTCGACGGTGGGCGAGACGAGCCGGCGCGCGGTGGGTTCCGCGAGTCCCGCGGCGCTCAGCCCAGCGGGTCGGCCACCGGACCGAAGCCCGCGCCGGCGGCGTAGCCCAGTGCGGCGGACAACCGCTCGACGACGTCGCGGACGCCCGCGCGCTCGTCGGCCCCGGCGTCGGTACCGGCGTCGGTTCCGGCGCCTGCCGACCCGGGATCGTCGTCGGTGTCGTCGGTGTCGTCGCCGCGAACGACGATCGGCGGCAGCCAGAGCGGACCACCGGCGTCCGCGGCGTCGAGTCGACGCAGCCACTCCGCGCGCCACCAGGCATCGGCCCCCGGGCTGGGGAGCGTCGCGGCCCGGGCGCGCCGAGCGAGCATCCGGGCACCACGCTCGCGAGCGGCCGCCGGCACGACCCGCCGCAGTGCGGCCGGGAGTCCGGCACCGCCCGGCGCGGCGGTGTCGAGACCGGCGCTGCCCGGCGCGGCAATGTCGAGACCGGCCCTGCTCGGCCCGGACGTGTCGTTCGCGCGCGGGGTCGGTGCGACGTCGTCGAGCAGCAGCAGGTCACGCAGGGTGACCGTTGCGTACCAGCGGAACGCGGCGACACTGCGGTCCAGTCGACGCCCGGACCTGACGGCGCGAGCCACCGCGGCGGCGAGCCCGGCCGGGTCGTCGCGCTCGACGCATGGCCCGAACGTCGGCGGGTAGGCGCCTTGGCGCACCGGGTCGAACGAGACGACCGGCAGGCCCAGCGCCAAGAACTCCAGGCCGGACGAGGACGACTGGTTCACCGCGGCCGAGGCGATCCCGGCGAGGTCGTACAGCGAGACCCCGTCGCCGGGGGCGTTCACGTGCGCGTTCGGCGGCAGGTCGGCGAACTCGGCGAGGATCGCGGTGAGATCGGGCGAGGTCACCGTCTCGCGCTTGTTCGGGGTCAGCCGCGGGTGGAGCCGGAGGACGACGTCCAGGTCCGGGCTGGCCGCTGCCATCCCCCGGACCGCCCGGATGAACTCCGCGATGTCGGAGTATCCCCGTTCGGGGTCGCGGTGGAACTCGGCGTCGACGGCCATCGACGCGCGGGTCTCGTCCGGGCTGGACAGCAGCACGACGGCGACCGGGGCATGTGGGCGCAGCCCCAGCCGGCGACGCAGTCCGACCGGGTCCGACCGCTGCGGGGCGCTGGAGTAGACCCAGGGGTCGGTGCCGGCGACGAGCTCACCCAGATGGCGGCCGACCGCAGCGACCTCGGCCGGCGTGCACGGCCGGTCGAGCGACGCGCGGACGGTGGGGGAGTCGACGAGGGTCTGGCTGTTCGCGATGTGCCCGTACACCCCGACGGTCTCGTACCGCTCGGGGATGTACGCGCCGGCGTGGACGCCGACCAATCCGAGCCCGCGCTGCGCCGCGAGCTCGGCCAACATCCGGTTCGTCGGGTAGAGCGGGTTGTAGACGACGACGTGCGTCGGATCGACGTCGGCCAGCAACGCGGGCAGCGCGCCGAGCACGAGGAGGGCGTTGCGCAGGTCCGATCGGTACTCCGCCCACGCCGCCGGGGTCGCGGTCACCTCGGGAACCTTGTGGTGCAGCAGTGAAAGGTAAGCGGCGTAACGCCCGACGGGGATGTCGTCGACGACCAGGTCGGCCCATGTCTGCGGTGTGACGGCACGCGCGGTGCTGGTCGCGCGATCCCGGATCGCCGGCGTGACGTACGCGTCGAGCAGAACCGGGCGGTACGCCGCGCGTTCCCGGGCGATGCCCGCGTTGAACCGGCAGTCGCGGCAGGACTCCTGCTTGGCGCTGCGTGGGGAGTCGACGCGCAGCCGATCCGCCGACATCACCGGGCAGTACGCGTCGAGCACCTGACCGCACTGAACGAGCGTCACCGGGCGGCCGGCGCGGGCCAGGGAGTCGGCGAGCCGGTGCTCCAGCCGGAACGACGGCCACAGGCCGGCGTGCGGCGCGAACCACAGGTAGCGACGTTCGGTCATCTCTTCGTCCAGCGTGTCACGAGCGAACCCACGCGGGCGCGCAGCGTCGCGCGGTCACGGGCGAGCGACCTCGCGACCGCGTCGCGAGCGGCGACGGTCTCGTGGATCGGTATGCGCCGCATCGGCCACGGGAAGCTCCCCCGGTCGGATGCGTGGCTGTTCGTGGGGACCGAATGGGTTCCGCTGCCGTCCTGGCCGATGTTCTCGACCAAGGACGTGCCCGGATACAGGGTCACGGCGCCGGCGAGGAACGCCGACGCCCGCCAGCGGATCGCCCACGAGTCGACGCGACCGGCCACCTGGTCGTCGAGCATCTGCGTGTAGGCGAACGCGCCGCCCAGGTCGAACTCCTCGGTCTGGCCGGACTCGCGCAGGCGCGCGAGCAGCGCCTCGCCGTCGGGGTCGAACAACTGCCAGCCCCGTCGCCAGGTCGCCCACCCCCAACAGTCGGCGCCGCGCAGGAAGTACGTGTCCGGCAGCGGTTCCTCGGTGCGCACGGTGAAGGCGTGGATGCTGGCCACCGCTTCGTCGCGTGCGTACAGGTCCAGGCCGGCGTTCAGGTAGCGCAGGAAGTCGGGGGAGACGAGCAGGTCGTCCTCCACCACGATCACGCGCCCGTGGTCGGCCAGGACGCGGCCCACCCCGTCGATCACCGACGCGGCCAGGCCGAGGTTCGTCGCGCGCTCGACGACCTCGACGCTGGCGAACCCCTCCGCGGCGCGGGCCAACTGCCGTACCGCGCGAACGGCGTCGTCCTCGGCCGGGCCCCGCGGACCGTCGCAGAAGACCACGAGCGGGGTCGTCGACGCCTCGGCGCACGCGGCGAGGGAGTCCAGGCACGCAGCCAGGTGATCGGGCCGGCGGAACGCGAACAGTGCGATGGGCGCGCAGGCCATGCGGCCAGCCTAAGCGGCGGCCGCGACTAGACTCGGCCCGCACCCGTGGGACCTGGCGACGGGGCATGCCGGCGGGAATGGCGGCAGTGCGTACCGGCGGGGCGTACCCGCGGGGCAGGACGCGATCGCGGGAGGTGACGGGTCGTCGTGGACGTGCGTGAGGTCGACTTCGCCCACAACCTCGACGACCGCGGGTGCCTCACCGCGATCGAGGAGGGTCGGCACATCCCGTTCCCGATCCGGCGGGTCTTCATCGTGCACGACGTCGTCGACGGGGTCCCCCGCGGCGGCCACGCGCACCGCGACACCGACCAGGTCATCGTCGCCGCGCACGGTTCGCTCACGGTGCGGGTGTCGGACGGCACGAACGAGGAGACCTTCGCCCTCACCGATCCGACCACCGGCCTGTACGTCGGGCGGATGACGTGGGTCGACCTGCTGGACTTCACCCCGCAGACCTCGTGCGTCGTGATCGCGAGCACGATCTACGACCCGCAGCGGTCGATCCGCACGTGGGCGGAGTACCTGGACGCCGTGGGCGTGGGTCCGCGCCCGAGATGGTCCCGGACGACGCGGCCGTGATCGACGCCGCCCTGCACCGGTCGCTGCACGAGCGCAGCGCGAGCCGCGCCGACGTCGACCAGTGGCTCGCGGCCGCGCAGGCCGCGGGGGACTTCGCCGTCGAGCAGCGGCCCCTCGAGGACCTCGACTCCTGGTCCGTCGACCCGGACACCCACGACATCGCCCACGACAGCGGCCGGTTCTTCGCGGTGCGCGGCGCCGCCGTGACGATCGACGTCGACGGCCAGCGGACCCGTTGGCAGCAACCGGTCATCCTGCAACCCGACGTCGGCGTGCTCGGTCTCGTGGCCGCGCGAATCGACGGCGTGATCCGGTTCCTCGTCCAGGCGAAGATGGAGCCGGGGAACCGCCGGCTGGTCCAGGTCTCACCGACGGTCCAGGCGACCGCGAGCAACTTCGAACGCGTCCATCGGGGCGATCCCACTCCCTTCCTGGAGCACTTCCACCAGGAGGGCGAGGGCGTCACGACCCTGGTCGACCGATTGCAGACCGAACAGGCGAACCGCTACCTGCGCAAGCGCAACCGGAACGTCATCGTGGTCGTTCCGCCGGCGCGCGTCACCGGGATCGACGACCGGTTCCGCTGGCTGACGTTGGCCGATCTGGTCGACCTCGCCGCCGGCGACGACCTGCTGCACATGGACACCCGGTCGATCCTGGGGTCGCTACCGCTGTCGGCGGGACCGCAGCGGGCAGCGACGGCGGTCGGGTCGGTGTCGGTCGACGGCGTCGACGAGATCCGGCGATGGCACGCCGACCTGACGCGACGGACGAGCGTGCACACCGAGGTCGTCGCCCTGCGCGAGGTCGCGGGGTGGTCGCTCGCCGCCGGACGGGTCGCCACCGTCGCGGACCCGTCCGCGTTCACCGTCCTCGGCGTCCGGGTGCGCGCCTCCCACCGCGAGGTCACGGCCTGGGACCAACCACTGGTCCACAACGCGCCCGGGACCCGGGCGACCCTCGTCGTGCAGCGCCGCGGGGGCGTGTTGCGCGTGCTCGTCGCGGCCGCCACCGGCCTCGGGGTCCGAGAGGGCGTCGAGTTCGGTCCGTCGATCGTGCACTGGCCCGCGGGAGAGCACGTCGTCGACCTCGACCGGTACGCGGACGAGATCGTCGACGCCGCGACCGACGCCGCGGTGCGGTTCGACAACTCCCTGCCCGAGGAGGGCGGCCGGTTCTTCCACAGCTCGACCTGGCACCGGATCGTCGAACTCGACGAGGGCGCCGAGCTGCCCGAGCGGGAAGCGCGCCGCTGGCTCGACCTGGACCAGATACGGGCGGTGGGCAGCACGACGTCGTTGCTGAACATGGAACTGCGCAGTCTGCTCGCCTGCCTGCCGATCGATCTGCGGACGACGGGCTGACCCGGTGGACGTGCTCGTCCTCGGCTGGTCCGACATCGTCCGGCGGCGGGTGCTGCCGGCGTTCGGTCGGATCGACGACGTCGGTCGCGTCCACGTCGCGACGCAGTCCCGGACCGCCCCCGACCTGACCGCGCTCGGCGCACGCGCGGGTCGGGCATACACCGGGGTCGACGCGATCGCGCGCGCCCTGGTCGATCTGCCCGACGCGCTGGTCTACGTCTCCGGCCACAACACGGTGCACGCGGACCGCGTCCTGGCCGCGCTCGGGTCCGGGCACGACGTCGTGGTCGACAAGCCGGCGTTCTTGTCGGCCGCGGAGCGCGACCGGTGCCTGGCCGCCGCGACGAGCGAGCACCGCATGGTGGCGGAGGCGCTCGTGTGGCCGAGGCATGCGCAGGTCGCCGAGCTGCTCGACCGCATGCGGTCGATGTCCCTGCGCGCCAAGGCCATCCGAGCGACGTTCGCGATCCCGGAGCTTCCGGGGACGAACTTCCGGACGAATCCCGCACTCGGGGGCGGTGCCGTCGCCGACATGGGCGTCTACGCGATGTCGCCCGCCCGCGTCTTCGGCGACGGTGAGCTCGAGCAGGTGACCGGCCGAGTCATCGACACCTCGGACAACGGGGTGGACCGCGCCTTCACCTTCGCGGCGCGGTACTCCGACGAGATCTCCGTCGAGGGGACGTTCGCGCTGACCGGCGACTACGTCAACCGGCTCGAGCTCACCGGCGAGGACTGGCACGCCGTCCTCCAACCGGCGTTCTCGAGCCGGCCCGATGCCGAGCTCGCCGTCGACTTCACCGTGCGGGGGCAGGACCGGGGCTTCACGGTGGCGCCCTCGGACCCGTTCGCCGCGTTCCTCGCCGACGTCGCGCGGGGACGTGACGACCGCGCCGCGGTCACGGCACGAACGGCGGTATCGTCCGACGACCTGCTCGCGTTGGCGTCGGCGCTCGGCGTGGACTGGGATCGGCGCCGACCCCCCGGGCACGGGGAGGACCACCGGGAAGTCGGCGAGACGTACCACGAGGAAGGCAAGGACCGGACGTGACGATCAGGGTCTGGGACTACCAGGCGGAGTACGCGAACGAGCGCGCGGAGATCCTCGCCGCGGTGGACCGGGTCTTCGGCTCCGGCACGCTGATCCTCGGGCCGTCGGTGCGCGCGTTCGAGCAGGAGTTCGCCGCGTACTGCGGTTCGGCCCACGGCGTCGGGGTCGACAACGGGACGAACGCGATCTTCCTGGCCCTGCGCGCGCTCGGCGTCGGGCCGGGGGACGAGGTCGTGACCGTCGCGAACACGGCCGTCCCGACGGTGAGCGCGATCGTCCAGGCGGGCGCCACACCCCGGTTCGTCGACGTCGACGAGGAGACCGCGCTCCTGCGGGTCGACCTGCTGCCTGCGGCGATCACCCCGCGCACCCGCTGCGTGATCCCCGTGCACCTGTACGGCCAGTGCGTGGACATGCGCGCGCTGATGGACGTGACAGGGCCCCGAGGGATCGCCGTCGTCGAGGACTGCGCCCAGGCCCACGGCGCGAGCGCCGACGGGCGCAAGGCCGGGTCGATGGGCGACCTGGGCACCTTCTCCTTCTACCCGACCAAGCCGTTGGGCGCGTACGGCGACGGCGGAATGGTCACGACGAGCGACGACGACCTCGACAACCGACTGCGCCGATTGCGCTTCTACGGCATGGAGTCGGTCTACTACTCCGAAGGTGAGGGCTACAACTCCCGCCTCGACGAAGTGCAGGCCGAGATCCTGCGGGCGAAGCTCGTGCGCCTCGACGACTACCTGGCGCGACGGCGCGAGCTGGCGTCGATCTACGACCGGCTCCTGGCCGACTCGTCCGTGCGCCCGGTCCGGGTCGGCACGCCGGCCGAGCACGCCTACTACGTCTACGCCGTCCGGCACCCGCGTCGCGACGACATCGTCGCCGCGCTCCGCGCGCGCGACATCCTGGTGAACATCAGTTACCCGTGGCCGATCCACACGATGCGCGGCTTCGCGCACCTGGGCTACCGCGAGGGCGATCTCCCGGCCACCGAGGCGCATGCCGCGACCGTCTTCTCGCTGCCGATGTACCCGACCCTAGAGCCGGCCGCGGTGCACGAGGTCTGCGCCGCACTGGCACAGATCGCCGACTGACCCGCGTCAGCGGCCCAGCGGGCCAAGACGTGCCGCCAAGAACGCCTCGACCTCGGCCAGACTCCACGCGTGCGAGGCGATCGGTTCGCGCTGCATCGCCGCCCACCGCCCCGCGGTGCGATCGACGTCGGCGACCGCGGCCGCCAGGTCCGCCAGGCTCCGGTGGTCCTGCCGGTTCAGCAACGCGGCCGGGTTCAGCATCGATCGACTGTCGATCCCGTTCCAGATCGGGACGCACCCGCTCCACCACGCCTCGATCGGCTTCTCCGTCACGTACCCCGGGTGCACGGTGTTCTCGAAGCAGATCATGTACCGGTACGCCGCGGCCACCTGGAGCTTCGGTCCGACGGGGCGGCCGACCGCCGCCCCGAAGACGTCGACCTCGCCGACCTCGCGCAGGACCTCGACGAACCGCATCCGAGTCGGCTCGGGGTTACCGAAGAAGGCGCAGGCGAACTTCGGCCGTTCGGCCGGCGCCGGCCGCGGCGTCGCGAGGTCGTCCGGGCTCGGCCGCGCACCCAGGCGCGCCGCCTCGCCGAGCCCGACCGCCTGGGTCAGCGAGGGCCAGGTGAGCTGGAGGTACGGCAACGGCAGGTACGCGTTCGTGCCGCCGTGGTCGTCGGTGTCGAAACTCAGCGTCCCGTCGAACCCGTCGCCAGGTGGGCGGCGGTTCTCCCCGGTGTACCAGATCCGGATCGACGCGCCACCGGCCCGGCGTCGACGGCCGAGCAGCCGCGCGATCCGGCCCGCGGGCGCGCCCCCCGCGTCGAACACCGACCAGACCTCGACGTCGACGTCGACGTCGCGCCGCCCGACGACGTCCACCGCCCGGCCGGACACGTGGCCCAGGAGCGGTACGAAGAACTCGTGCGGATCGAACCGGGGCCAGAAGCCGACGAACCGCGTCGTCAACGTGCGCGTCGATGTGCTGCGCATCGACGTGCTGTCCGAGCCCGGGGGCATGCTCGGGAACATAGGCCGGCGGAGCCGTCGACGACGCCTCGGGCCACACCGGGTCACGCCGGCCGGCACGCCGGGCGAGTGAGTACCCTCGTGAGATGGTCGAGCACTACGTCACGCTGTTCGACCAGGGGTTCTTGCCCAATGGCCTGGCCCTGCTCGCGTCGCTTCGCCGACATGATCCGGACAGCGTCCTGTGGGTCCTGTGCATGGACGAACCGGTGCAACGGGTTCTCGACGCGCTCGCGTTGCCGGGCCTGCGGACCATCGCGCTCGAGGACGCACTCACGCCGGCGCTCGCGGCGGTGCGGCCGGGCCGGACGCGCGCGGAGTTCTACTGGACGATGGCCTCGTTCACGCCGGATCTGGTGTTCGCCCGTGAGCCGTCGGCCCAGTGGGTGACGTACATCGACGCCGACATGTGGCTGGCGCGCTCGCCGACCCCGATCTTCGACGAGCTCCGGGCCTCGGGTTCGGCGGTGCTCATCACCGAGCACGCGTACGCGCCGGAGTTCGAGCAGTCGATCTCGTACGGCATCTACTGCGTGCAGTTCATGCCGTTCGGGCGGGAGGCCAGCGCGCATATCCGCGCCTGGTGGCAGGACCGCGTCGTCGAGTGGTGCTTCGCCCGCGCCGAGGATGGGAAGTTCGGCGACCAGAAGTACCTCGACGACTGGCCGGCGCGGTTCGGCGGTTCCGTGCACGTGCTGGCCAACCCCCAGTGGACCCAGGCCCCGTGGAACGCCACCCGGTTCACCGCGGCGGACGCGATCACGTACCACTTCCACCTGCTGCGCACGCGAACGGCGGATCGGGTCTCGGTCGGCCTGTACCGGCTGCCGCGGACCACCCGCACCGACCTGTACAGCCCGTACCTGCACGACCTGCGGACGGCGTACACGACACTCGCCGGGGTCGGCTTCGTCCCCGCGCCGCAGGCCCCCGCGCCGGCGTCGGTCGGCCAGCGGGGCAAGGACTGGCTGGCGTTCCGCCTGCACAACCGACGCGCGCCGCTGACCCCGTACACCCTGCGCTTCTGACCCCGGGCAGGGCGCACGTCCGCCCCTCCGTCCGCCGACCTTGAGGTTGTACCGCGTGTTTCCCGCCGGGACCCGGTACAACCTCAAGATCGGCGAGGTGCGGGGGGCGGCGAGGTGCGGGGGGCCGGGGCGCAGCGCACTAGGCTCGACGCCGACGCCGACGCCGACGCCGACGAAGGAGCCGAATGTCTGTCGCCGACTACTACGACGCCACCGCCGCGACGAACCACCTGCAGTACGAGCGCGCCGCACTGCGCGATCTGTCCCGCGGCTACCCGGCGAACTACTTCCGTCTCCAACTGCTGCTGAACTCGTTCGTCGAGAACGACGTCGAGCGGGTCGTCGAGGTCGGCGTCGGCGAGGGCACCCCCCTGGCGACGCTCGCCCGCGCCGGCATGGCGGTCTCCGGCTTCGACATCAGCGAGTCGATGGTCGCCAAGAGCCGTGAGCGGATGGCCGAGATCGGTCAGGACCCCGACCGCATCGTCTGGGGCGACATCGAGGATCCGACGACCTACGTCGAACTGCTGCGGGACGGGCAGTACGACGCGCTCATGGCGATGGGCGTCATGCCGCACGTGCGCAACGACATCCAGGTACTCAAGAACATGGCGACCCTGCTGCGACCGGGTGGTCTGGCGTTCGTCGAGTTCCGCAACAAGCTGTTCTCGCTGTTCTCGTTCAACCGGTACACGTACGAGTTCGTCATGGACGATCTGCTCACCGGCGTCGACGACGCGGTGCGCTCGCACGTCGGCGACTTCCTGCGCACACGGCTGGAGATGGACAAGCCCGCGGTCCGGACCGAGCACGAGGCCGTCGAGGGCGCCGTCGGCTACGACGCGATCTTGTCGAAGTTCCACAACCCGTTCGAGGTGCTGGACACCTTCGACGCGCTGGGGTTCGAGGACGTCGAACTGCTGTGGTACCACTACCACCCGGCGATGCCCTTCCTCGCCGAGAAGGATCCTGCGGCGTACCGAGACGCCGCGCTCGCCCTGGAGCACGAGAGTTCCGGTTGGCGCGGGCTGTTCTTGTGCTCGGCCTTCGTCGTGCAGGCACGCAAGCCGTAACCCATGACCTCGCTGACCGCCGGTCCGGTCGACTCCGGCGCCGACCTGCACCGGTGGGCGACCGACCTGTTCCCGATCGGCCGCAGCCTGACCGGCGACGGCGTCCGCGCGACCCTCGCCTACCTCGCCGACCTGCTGCCCGGCCTGCGTACGCACGAGGTCCCCACGAGGACCCCGGCGTTCGACTGGTCGGTGCCCGACGAGTGGAACGTTCGCACCGCGTACCTCGCCACGGCCGACGGCACGCGCATCGCGGACTACGCCGTCAACAACCTGCACCTCGTCGGCTACAGCGAGCCGGTCGACGCGACGCTCACGCGGGCCGAGCTCGAGCCGCACCTGCACTCGATCCCCGAACTGCCTGACGCGATCCCGTACGTCACGTCGTACTACCGCCGCACCTGGGGCTTCTGCGTGACCCAGCGACAGCGGGATGCGTTGGGCGACGGCCCGTTCCGGGTCATCGTCGACGCCGACCTCGGGCCCGGGCACCTGACGTACGCCGACCTGGTCATCCCGGGTGAGACCGACGACGAGGTGCTGCTGTCGACCTACGTGTGTCATCCGTCGATGGCGAACAACGAACTGTCCGGACCGGTCGTGACGGCGGCCCTGGGCCGCTGGCTCACCGCGCTGCCGTCGCGCCGGTACACCTACCGCCTGGTGTTCATCCCGGAGACGATCGGGTCGCTGGTCTACCTCAGCCGGCACCTGGGCCACCTGCGCGAGCACGTTCGGGCCGGCTGGGTCGTCACGTGCATCGGCGACGAGCGAACGTACTCGTACCTGCCGTCGCGCTACGGCGACACGCTCGCCGACCGGGTGAGCCGGAGGGCGATCGACGAGTTGGGCCTGGACTGCGTGCGGTACTCGTTCCTCGATCGCGGCAGCGACGAACGGCAGTACTGCTCGCCCGGGGCGGACCTGCCGGTTGCCTCGTTGATGCGGTCCAAGTACGGCCGGTACCCGGAGTACCACACCTCCCTGGACGACCTCTCGCTCGTGACGCCGACCGGCCTGCAGGGCGGGCTCGACCTCCTCGCCCACGCGATCGGCATCCTCGAGGCGAACCGGACCTGGCAGGCGGTCCAGCCCGGTGAGCCGCAGTTGGGCCGGCGTGGCTTGTACCCGACGACGAGCACTCGCGGTAGCGGTGACCAGGTCCGCGACCTGATGAACGTCCTGGCGTACCTGGACGGGACCAACGACGCGATCGCCGTGGGGGAGATCGTCGGGCAGTGCGTCGGTGACGTCGCCGCGACGGCACAACTGCTCGCCGACGCCGGGTTGGTGCGCGAACTGCCCGCGCCGCGGTCGCGCTGAGGCGCTCCCGTCGAGTCCGCCTGGGACAAGCGGCACGAACAGGTGGACAAATCGGGCGCCTCGTGCCGCACGTCCCAGGAAGCGGGACAAACGGCACGAACAGGTGGACAAATCGGGCGCTTCGTGCCACACGTCCCAGGAAGCGGGACAAACGGCTGGGCTAGCCGACGTCGTGCATCGAACCCTGGCGGAAGACCCCCGGCACGGCCCAGGCGCACGAGTCCGCGCCGAGGCGGCCGCCGGCGACCATCGCCATGACCTGCTCGTTGACCCGCCAGTCGATCGGCGCTACCGGCACGAGGCCGCGCGCGCGTATCCCCGCGGCGAGGTCGGCTGCGAACGACGCCCGATACACGTTGGCGCACACCGTGTTCGTGATCGGCGTCCGTGCTCGGCGCAGCCACACCGGCCAGCCGGGCGATGCGGTGGCGTCGAGCAGCCCCTCGACGCCGAGCTCGACCAGCGGGATCGACTCCGACAGCGACACGAACCGGACCGGCGAGGCGGCCAGCGCGGTGAGGGCGCCGGCGACGTCGCGGGCCGCGCGCGGCACGTCGTCGACCCGCGCGTCGTCCTCCAGGACCAGCACCCACGTCGCGCCGGACGCGACGCCGGCCTCGAGCACGCGCAGGTGGGACAGGTCGATGTTCAGCAGTCGGACGGCCGATCGTCGGCCCGCGTCCGCCCGACCCCACGGCAGCAGCGCCCCGGTCCCGGCCACGCGCTTGAGTGCCATCGCCGCCGCGAGACCGGCGTCGACCGCTGCGGAGCGGGCCGGGCGGCCGCCGTGCGCGGCGAGGTACCGGCGCCAGCGGTGCTCCAGGTCGGCGGCGTATCTCGCCGAGCGCAGCAGTTGCGCCCGGTCGAGCGGGAGGGTGTCGGCGTCGTAGTCGTCGCGGTCGCTGACCAGCAGCCGGGCCGGCGCGCCCGCGCTGTCGAGCTCGCGCACGAGATCGTGGGCCTGCCGCGTCGCGGCGCCGTCGGCGTCGAAGCGCGACCGCGCGTGGGTGACCAGGCCGACGAACACCGTCGGTGGGCTCGAAGTCGGCACGGCCGTTAGTCTCGCACCGTCCCGCAGGCACGGTGGACGCGACGGAGACCCGATGACGCTGCTGACGATCGTCACCGTCGTCCGCAACGACCCGGCCGGGCTGGCGCGCACGCTGGCGTCGGTCGCGGCGCAGACCGTCATGGCCGACCAGTTCGTCGTCATCGACGGGTCCGACGACCGCGACGTCGTGCCCGGCCAGCTCGAGGCCGCCGGTGTCGGCCCGGCCGACTGCTCGTGGTCCACTCCGCGCGGGGTGTACGCGGCGATGAACGAGGGCCTGGCCCGGACGACCGGCGACTTCGTCTACTTCCTCAACGCCGGGGACGTGCTCGCCGGCGCCGAAGTGGTGGCGACGATGCGCGACGCGGTCCGCGACGGCACCGTGACGTGGGCGATGGGTCGCGTCCGGTTCGTCGCCGCCGACGGCACCGTCCTGCCGGCGCCGACCTGGCACTACCCGGCCGAGCGGGCCGCACTGTTCGCCCGCGGGCGGTTCCCGGCGCACCAGGGCGTCGTCGTGCGGACGCGGGCGCTGCGGGCCCAGGGCGGGTTCGACCTGTCGTATCGGGTCGCCGCGGACTACAAGTCGATCCTGGGCCTGGCCGCGCAGTCCCCACCGCTCGACCTGGACGCGACGCTCGCGCAGTTCACCGTGGGCGGGCTGTCGACGACGGACTGGCGACTGGGTCTGCGCGAGTTCCACCGGGCCCGGCGGGAGGTGTTCGCACCAACCGGGACCGCGGCCGCCGCCGAGCTCGGCCGAACGGTGCGGACCTGGGCGACGACGTCGGCGTACCGCGGGCTGTGGGCCCCCGGTCGCCCGCTGGCCGGACTCGTGGCCCGCGTCCGCCCCGGACCCGCCAGGTAGGGTGGCGCGGTGACGAGCGCACCCCTGGTCAGCGTCGTCATCCCCACCTTCCAGCGGGCCGCGGGGGTCGCGCGCGCGCTGGACTCGATCGACGAGCCGGACCTGGACCCGACGGACCTGCAGGTCGTCGTCGTGGACAACGCCAGCACCGACGACACCGCGGCCGTCGTCGACCAGCGCCGGGACCGGTTCCCCGGCCTGGTCTACCGGCGTTGGGACGCCAACGTCGGGCCGATCGAGAACTGGCGGCGGGGGATCGACCTGGCGACCGGACCGTGGCTGAAGATCGTGTGGTCCGACGACACGTTGATGCCCCGCGCGATCACGCCGATGCTGGCGTCGGCCGAGCGCAACAGCGCCTGCGTCGTGACCAGCCGGGTCGCCGTCGACTACCCCGACGGCCGGTCGGTGGAGCGGTACCTGGACCGCGCGACGACGCTCACCCCGGACGTGGTGACCAGCGAGCTCCTCCACTTCCCGGCCGGCCTGCCGTCCTCCCCCGGCGCGGTCCTCGTCCGGACCGAGCATGCGCGGGCCGCGCTGGCCGCTCCGCTGCCGTCCGCGTGCGTCGACCGGGCGATCGGCCCGGACCTGCTGATCGCCTACTGGGGGATCTTCGCCGGCGGGGTGGGCGCGCACCTGCCGGACGTCCTCGCGCGGTTCACCGCCGGCGACGACTCGATCACCGTCCGCACGCCGCGGGCGGTCCTGTCCTCGTGCTACTGCGCCGCGTTGGACTCGCTCGTCACGATGGCCGCCGCCGGACCGCGCGGGGTCAGTCCCACGACGATGCGGCGGCTGCGGTCACGGGCGGCGATCGACTCGCTGCTCGGCGGCGAGCGCAGTGCGTTGCTCGCCGACCGGCACCTGAGCCTGCGGGCGACGGTGTACGACACCTACCAGTTGACCAAGCACTGGTTCACGACCCATGTGCGCCGGCAGCAGGAGATCTGATGGAGCGGTCGTTCATGGGGCGCGTCGGCGAGGCCGCCGGCCGCGTGTACCCGCACGTGGATCGCGACGTGTGGCTGGCGCGCCGACGGTTGCACGTGCGGCGGCCGCGGGCCGAACTCGACCGCGTCGCGGCCGGCCTGTCGTGGGGCCGGCGGGAGGCCGGTGACGTCCACCTCGTCGTCGTCGTCCACCACGGCCCCGACGTGCCGAACTGGCATGTCGCCGGCGGGAACCACTTCTACGAGGTGAACCAGTCGGCGATCGAGGCGCTCGGCGCGGACCGGGTGACGTTGTTCGCCGTCGCGGCCGACGAGCCGACGTCGACGTGGCAGGAGCGCCTCGTCCGGACCGTCGCGGCGGTCGGTGCGACGCACCTGATCGCGCAGATCGAGGTGGACCCGAACCAGCACGCCGAGTGGAACTGGGACGTCGTCCTCCCCGTCCTGAGCAGGTACTGGGCCGGTTCGACGATCGGGTTGATGTACGACTCCGCGTACGAGTGGCTGCGGATCCGGGCGCATCGGCTGGCGCGGCAGACCGATCGGTTCCTGATCGCCGAGCTGTGCCAGCCGATGGACGGGTTCGTCCGACCGGGTCAGTACGAGGTCGGGCCGATGACGATGCCGCTCAGCCAGCAGTCCGTCGCCGCGATCGACGAACGGGTCGCGGGACTGACGAAGGACTACGACGTGTCGTTCATCGGTGCGCTGTACGACTACCGCATCGAGATGCTCGACCGACTGACCGCCGCCGGCGTCGACGTCGCCGTCAACCCCCATCGCGCCGACGCGCCGGCGACGTTCGAGGCCAGCCGGACGAACCAGCCGACGTACCTGGACTACATGGCCGGACTCGCGCGCAGTCGGATGACGATCAACTTCTCGCTGGCGAACGGCGGACCGCACGAGCAGTACAAGATCCGCGTCCACGAGGCCGCGCTCGTCGGGTGCATCCCCCTGACCGACGACGGCGACCGCACGCGGCACTTCTACGCGCCCGGCGAGTACGGGTTCTTCCCCTCGCTCGCGGCACTTCCCGAGGTCGTCGCGGCACGCCTGGCGGATCCGGAGCAGTTGGCGGTCGACCAGCAGGCGGCGCGTGAGCGGGCGCATGCACTGTCGCGCAGCGACTTCTGGGGCCGCATCGAGGTCGGACTGCGCCGTCGCGGGCTGCCTCAGCTGACCGGCCGCAAGCCGCCGATGCTCAACCGCCGACACGACCTGGATGGTTGATTTCGGGGCGCGTTATGCCCCTGATCCAACCAACCAGGTCGTGTCGGCGGTTGGACGTCAGGGGTGCAGGTGCCGGAAGTAGTCGACGGTCCGCGCCAGGCCCTCGCGCAACGCGATCGTCGGCTCCCAGCCCAACGTCTGACGCGCACGGGTGATGTCCGGCCGGCGCCGGACCGGATCGTCCTGGGGCAGCGGCAGGTGCACCCGACCCGGATCGACGCCGACCGCCTCGACGACCGCGTCGGCCAACTCGCTCATCGTGAACTCCCCCGGATTCCCGAGGTTGATCGGACCGGTCACCTCATGCGCCGACGCCATCATCGCGAACAGCCCTTCGACGAGATCGTCGACGTAGCAGAACGAACGGGTCTGATCCCCGTCGCCGTAGATCGTCAGCGGCGCGCCGCGCAGCGCGGACATCACGAAGTTCGACACCACCCGGCCGTCGTTGGGGTGCATGCGCGGGCCGTAGGTGTTGAAGATCCGCACGACCTTGATCGGCAGGTCGTGCTGACGGCGGTAGTCGAAGAACAGCGTCTCGGCGGCCCGTTTGCCCTCGTCGTAGCACGCCCGCGGGCCGATGGGGTTGACGTTGCCCCAGTAGTCCTCGTGCTGCGGGTGCACGAGCGGATCGCCGTAGACCTCGGAGGTCGACGCGAGCAGGATCCGCGCGCCGGTCCGTTTCGCCAGGCCGAGCATGTTGATCGAGCCGTGGACGGCGGTCTTCGTCGTCTGGACCGGGTCGCGCTGGTAGTGGATCGGCGACGCCGGGCAGGCGAGGTGGTAGATCTCGTCGACCTCGACGTACAGCGGGAACGTGACGTCGTGCCGCAGCAGTTCGAATCGCGGGTTCGCCCGCAGCGCGGCGACGTTGTCG
Source organism: uncultured Bifidobacteriaceae bacterium (assembly GCA_964391765.1). Lineage (GTDB taxonomy): Bacteria > Actinomycetota > Actinomycetes > S36-B12 > S36-B12 > UBA10649. The sequence continues at coordinate 41,241 of CAYMNG010000007.1, forward strand.
CGGGTCGAGGAGTAGAAGTTGTCCACGCACAGGACCTCGTGGCCGTCGCCCAAGAGCCGCTCGCACAGGTGGGATCCGATGAATCCCGCACCGCCGGTCACCAGGATTCGCTTGAGGCCACTCACGATGCCTCACCCTAGAGGAGTGGGACGACCCTGGTCCCACCGAATAGGGTCAGGTCGCGACCGAGGTGAGGGGTGATGACGACGGACGAGATGCTTGCGCGGCTCGGCGTGCTCAAGGACGTCGCGTACGTCGACAAGGTGTACGCCGGGATCAGCGAACTCCGGCGTCGGGCCGGGGAGGACACCGACGGGCCGATCGACCTGCGACTGGCCGAGTTGCGGCTGTTCTCGCAGAACGGCGAGGACGGCGTGACCTTCGAGTTGCTGCGGCACCTGGGCAGCGTCCGCCCGTACTTCGTCGAGTTCGGCGTGGGCGACGGATGGTCGTGCAACACCCGAGTGCTGGCGGAGGTCCTGGGTTGGTCCGGGACGTACTTCGAGATCGACGCGGCCGGCCACGAGGCCCTGAAGCAGCGCTACGCGAACTCCCGGTCGGTCCACTGCGTGCACGCAGCCGTCACGTCGCAGAACGTGAACGAGCGGTTCGCCGCGGCCGGCGTCCCGCACGACCTCGGTGTGCTGTGCATCGACATCGACGGGCAGGACTACTGGGTCTGGCAGGCGCTCGCCGACGTCTACCGGCCCGCGGTCATGATCGCCGAGGTGAACCTGGCGTTCGGGCTGGACCGGGCGGTCGTCGAGGCGCCCGGCGCTGCGCAGGATCGGTTGACGCCCACCTGGGGTGCTTCGCTCGCGGCGATGACCGGATACGCGGCGACTCGGGGCTACCGGCTGGTGCACGTCGAACTGGCCGGGGTCAACGCGTTCTTCGTCCGGGGTGATCTCCTTGCCGACCGGGAGATCCTGGGCGTCACCGAGCGCTCACCGAACTTCGGCCTGCGCGGTCGCACCCACTCCATCGAACGGCTGTACGGCAGCGGCCCGCATGTGCCGCGGCCGACCGTCGAGGTGTAGCGAATGAGTGGTGACTACGTCGCGCAGGCGCGGTTCTGGGCCCGCGAACTCCCCCGGCGGGCGAAGCGGGAGTCGATCGCGCGGATGCCGCCGGCGGCGTTCGCCCGCATCGTGCGGAACCTGGAGTCGGCGACCCGACCTCGCGACCTCACGCTGAACCCCGGGTTCCCGCGCGTGCGTGACATCGTGCAAGACACGTACACGCTGTCCGCGGCCGAGTTGCTGCGCGTGCCAGAGGTCCCCGGACTGGTCGACGAGGAGGCGTACTGGCCCCCGCCGGTCCGGGTTCGCCGGCTCACCGGAGTCGACCTCGATATCGACTCCGGGTTGGTGTTCGCCGACGGCTGGGTGATCAACGGGACCGGGAACGGGCACCGCTGGTCGATGGACAGCGCCTTCCTCACCGGGGCGACGTACCGCGTGCGGACGGGACCGACCCGGACCGTGGACCGGACGATCGCGACGATGGGTGACGTCGCGCAGCACTACCACTTCTTCTGCGAGGCGCTGCCGGGCATCCTGCGCGCCCACGAGGCCGATCCGGACGCGCTCTTCGTGACATCGCTGGCGCCGAGCACGTTCGCCCGCGACCTGCTCGGCGACCTCGGCGTCGACCACCGGCTCGTGCCGGCCGGCCAGGTGTGGCGCTGCACGGACCTGCTCGTCGCGGAGAACTATCCCCGTGACCGCACCCATCCGGCCGACCTGCGGATG
>CAYMNG010000008.1:0-1185 GCA_964391765.1 uncultured Bifidobacteriaceae bacterium
TCCCAGTTCTCCTCGAGGTTCTCGCACCAGTGGCGCAGCGTCAGGGCGTAGTGCTCGCGCAGGTTCTCCTCGTGCCGGATCTCGAAGCCGGCCGAGTTCATGGCGGACATCACCTGCGCCGGCCCGGAGAGCTCGCCGTCGGGGAACACGTACCGCGTGATGAACGAGCGCCGGAAGTGGGCCTTCCAGTCGTCGCTGGGACGGGTGATCGTGTGGTTGAGCATTCGCCCCTCGGGGCGGAGCTTTCCGTACAGGAACGAGAAGTACGACGGGTAGTTCCTCCGGCCGATGTGCTCGGTCAGGCCGATCGACGAGACGGCGTCGAACCCGGACTCCGGCACGTCCCGGTAGTCGCTGAACCGGATCTGCGCCGTAGTTCTTGACGGCATGCAGGACCAGCCCGCCCCAGCCGCAGCCGACGTCGAGCAGGCGCATCCCCGGCTCCAGGCCGAGCTTTCGGCAGACCAGGTCGAACTTCTCCTCCTGCGCCTGCTCCAAGGTCGTATCGACAGTCGGGAAGACCGCACACGTGTAGGCCATCGACGGGCCGAGCACGAGGGAGTAGAAGCCGTTGCTCACGTCGTAGTGGTGGTGGATCGCGTCGGCGTCCCGGCTCTTCGAGTGTCGCCGGCCCCGCTGCCGGCGCTCCAGGGCGGGCGGCGCCGGGCGCTTGAGCGCGTAGGGGGCGAAGGCTCGGACCAGTGCCATCCGGTCCGCCCAGGTCAGGTGGTCCAGCGGCAGCGGATAGAGCCGGCCGAGTGCGGTGTAGGCGTCGCCGACGATCTCCAGGTCGCCGTTGACGTACGCCCGCGCCAGGCCGATCTGGTTCGGAGACCCGGCGAGGTACTCGACGGCGCGCGGCGATCGGACGTCCAGGACGACGTCAGAGTCCGCCGGTCCCGCCGACGAGCCGTCATACGCCCGGAACCCGACCCCCCGGTCCGCGGGAACGATCATCGAGAACGCATCGGCCAGCTTCACTGGTGCTGCACCACCTTCGCGTAGAGGTCCTTCAGTCGCGTGTCCGGATCGTATTGCGCCCTCAGGCGGGAGTACTCCTGTCCGCCGTAGATCGACCAGAACGTCCGTTCGTCGTAGAAGGCGGTGGAGTACAAGGACACGGGTCCGCCGAGCTCGGTGACGACCTCCTCGATGCGGCGGTTCACGCGGCCTTCTTCCGGCTGC
>CAYMNG010000008.1:1195-38416 GCA_964391765.1 uncultured Bifidobacteriaceae bacterium
GGGCACGGTGGACCAGAACCCGACGTTGACGTACAGGGTGTCGGGGTCGAACTCGTACAACGGCCACCGGACGGTGCGGTCGCGTTGACGCAGCGGGCACACCCAGACCGGAGAGATGCCGATCTCGCGCTCGAAGAACTCCAGGAACGCGGGCAGCCGGTCGACCGGCACCTCCACGTCCTGGACCACCGGCTCCCGGACGGGTCGACCGCGCAGCCGGTCCAGCCGTGCGGCGATCCGGTGCCGCCGGTCGAGCGCCACCAGCTTCCAGTAGACGTCGCTGCGGAGCCGGGCCTTCGGCCACAGCCGCCGGATCGCCGGACGCTGGGCGCCGAACGCGCGCGAGCACCAGAACCAGTCGGTGTCCCAGCGCCACAGGTAGTCGTGGATCGTGAGGACGTCGACCGTCCGGGACTGGATGCTGCGGTAGTAGATACCCATCGCGGTGTAGTCGCTGGGGGTCAGCCCGCCCGGCGGGACGTCGACCATCGTGCCGACCGTCAGGTACTGCTCCGTCGCCCCGAAGACGGTTCCGTCCAGGAAGTGCACCGGGCGGTCCTCGAACTCCCGCTCCGCGGCGATGCGCGTCAGGGCCGCGGTCAGGTCCGCGGCCGTGTCGAAACGCACGTGCCGCAGCAGGACGTAGGGCTTCGTCGGCTCGAGCTCGATCCGAAGGCGCAGCGCGTACCCCAGCGAACCGTAGGAGTTCGCGAAGCCGTGGAACAGGTCGCGGTGCGGGTCGTCCGCGGCTGCAGTCACCGTGCGGACGTCGCCCGCGCCGGTGAGGATGTCCATCTCCAGGACGGACTCGTGCGGACTGCCGTTGCGGAAGCTCGCGCTCTCGATGCCCATGCCGGTGACCGCGCCGCCGAGGGTGATCGTGCGCAGCTGCGGAACGCACAGCGGCATCAGGCCGTGGGGCAACGTCGCCTCGACGAGGTGCTCGTAGGTCGTCATCCCGAGGACGTCGGCCGTGCGGGCGACCGGGTCGACGGCGAGCACGCCGTCGAAGCCGGCGACGTCCAACCCCGGCGTGGTCGACGCGCTGCGGCCGCGGAAGAGGTTCGAGGTCGCCTTGGCGAGCCGGACGGGGGAGCCGGGCGGGATCGCGGCGTACTGGTCCTGGATCCGTGCCACGAGCCGGTCGTAACGCGGCCGCCACGAAACGGTCGGGTCGCTCACCGTCATGGGGCAACGGTAGTCAGCGACGGGCGGCGCGCGCACCGGGCGGCACAATGTCCCGATGAGGACCGAGCGGCAGCGCCGAACGGCCTGGTCGGGCCCGAGGCTCGGCCTGGTCTCGTTCCTGGTGGCCCTCGTCGTCTTCGCGATCGGGGGCGGCGCGGCGGTGTTCGTGGCGGACCAGGTCGGGCAGAACGTCGAGATGGAGCTCCTCGTCACCGCGATCACCCGGTCGGAGGACCAGATGGCCCACGTCCAGGAGCGGGAGGCGGAGGCGTTCACCGCCTACCAGGCCGGCCAGACGACGCGTGCGGAGCTCGCCGACGAGCTGAGCCAGATCGCGGAACTGGGCGAGGTCGCGGTCGCCGCGGCCGGTGACGACGTCGCCGAGGTCAGCGCGTTCGGCTGGCACGACCGGGTCGCGGCCGCGCGGGCGGCCTACCTCGCCCACAATCGCGCCTGGGTCGACTACCTGGCGAAGGCGACGAGCGACCCGCTGCAGTTCACCCGCCCGCAGGACGCGGTCAACGAGACCTTCGCCGCCGCCCAGGAGCCCCTGACGGCGGCGGTCCCGTACTGGGACCTGTTCGATCTGCGCACGCGGGTGGCGCAGATCTTCACCGACGGGACGCCCACCCTCGGCCCGACCCAGGTCGCATGAGCACGCTGTTCGACGACTTCGCCCTCGCGGCGACGTTGGGCGTCGGCCTGGCCGTCCTGCTGCGCTGGCGCGGCTGGGGGATCGCGCTCCCCCTGATCGTCGCCGGGGCGCTGGTCGACTGGCTGCCGTTCGGCCCGGACGGGCCGCCGGACCCGGAGGTCGTGCTCCTGGTCATCCTCGCGCCGCTGGTGTTCGGCGAGGCGATGGGCTCGTCGTACCTCGACCTGCGCCGGGTCAGTCGTCAGGTGCTCGCGCTCGCCGTCGGGTTGGTCATCGTCACGACGACCGTTGTCGGGGTGATCTCGGCGAACCTGACGGCGATGCCGCTCGCACTGGGCTGCGCACTGGGGGCCGTGTTGGCGCCGACCGACGCGGTCGCGGTCAGCGCCGTCGCGCGCCGGGCCGGTCTGCCGCGTCGGGTCGTGGCGATCTTGGAGGGGGAGAGCCTGGTCAACGACGGCACCGGCCTGACGGCGCTGACCGTCGCGTTGGCCGCCGCGGCGGCCGGCACGGTGACGGTCGTCGAGGTGACCGGGATCTTCGTCGTGGCCGTCGGCGTCGGCGTCGGCGTGGGCCTGCTCGGCGGCTGGGCGCTCGCGCTCGTCCTGCGGCGCAGCCAGGACCTCGTGGGCGCGAACGCCTTGGTGCTCGTCGCCCCGTTCCTGCTCTACGCCCTCACGGAGGAACTGCACGGATCGGGGATCTTGGCCCTCGTCGTCGCCGCGTTGGTGATCGCGCACTCGCAGCACTCCGACCCCGGCCACACCGGGCGGGTGCAGAGCGCGACCGTGTGGCGCCATGTCACGTTCATCCTGCAGGCCGTCGCGTTCTTCTTCGTCGGCCTGGAGCTGCCGGAGGTCCTGCGTCGGCTGGACGCGAGCGAGGCCCACGCCGTCGCGATCCTCGCGCCGACGGTCATCGTCACGCTGATCGTCACCCGCGCGGCGTTCGTGCTCGGCCTGGTCGGGTTCGGCCAGTTGGCCGTCGAGCGGGCCCGCGGGCGGACGCGCGAGGCGATCGTCGTGGCCTGGGCCGGTGCCCGGGGGCCGGTGTCCGGCCTGGCCGCGTTCTCGGTGCCGATCGTGTTCGCCGCCTCGGGCGCGCCGGTGCCGTACCGGGACGTGATCGTCGCGGTGGCGCTCATCGCGATCGTCGTGACGTTGCTGCTGTCGCTGACCCTCGCACCGCTGAGCCGCGCGCTGGGAGTCCGGCCCGACGACGACGACGCGCTCGTGCGCCGCGTACGGGCGCAACTGGCCCGGGCCGCGCTCGAGCGCCTCACCGATGTCGAGGTGGAGGCGGCACAGGCCGGCGCTCCGCTGCCCGGTGCCGCCCTGGACCGACTGCGCGCCGACGCCGAGCGGCGGGCGCGGGCCGCCGATCCGGCCGAGCCCGACGTCGAGGCGGCCGCGCGCGCGGAGCGCCTGACCCAGGTCGCGCGCGCGATGGTCCGGGCCGAACAGGAGGAGCTGCTGCGGCTTCGGGACGAGGAGGGCCTCCCGGACGCGATCGTCCGTCCGATGCTGCGGGACCTGGACGTGCGGGCCAGGGCCCTTCACCGCTGACCGGCCGCACGTGGCGCGTGCGCTGTCCGCAAGTGCGCCGGTGTTGAGGTTGGGCTCGGTTCGGTGGCCGCGGACCGGGACCAACCTCAACACCGGCGGGCGGACGAGATCGCGCCCCGCGCCCATGCCGTCAGCGTCCGAGGGCGGGCGTCGAGCCGTCAGGATCCGGCGAGCCGGGCGCGGAAGGTCACCAGGTCGACGGCGTCGGCGAAGCCGGCCCGGGCGACGTCCCCGGGACTGAGGTCGACCCGGCCGCACACCGCGATGATCGGGGTCCGCTCCGCGCGCGCCACCTCGGCGACCGCGCCGATCCCCTTGCCCAGCAGCGACGTTGCGTCCAGGCACCCCTCGCCGGTGATCACCAGGTCGGCGGCCGCGATGCGACGGCGTAGGCCGACGGCCTCGTGGACGAACCGCGCGCCGGGGACGACCCGTGCGCCGAGCGCGGCGATGGCCGCCAGGCCCGTGCCGCCGGCGGCGCCCGCGCCGGGGACGGCCGCCGCGTCGACGCCGGTCGCCGCGGCGAGCGCGGACGACCAGGAGGCCAGTGCCCGGTCGAGTGCGGCGGCCTGCGCCGGGTCGGCGCCCTTCTGCGGCGCGAAGGCCAGCGCCGCGCCGGTGGGGCCGAGGAGCGGGCTGCGCACGTCGGTCGCGACAGTGACGCGGTACCGGGCCAGCCGCGGGTCGAGGAAGGTCAGGTCGACCTCGGTGATCTCGGCGAGCCGGGCGCCGCCGGGGGGGACCGGTCGGCCGGCGGCGTCCAGCAGACGTGCCCCGAGGGCGGTCAGCAGGCCCGCGCCGCCGTCGGTCGAGGCACTGCCCCCGAGGGCGAGGACGAGTTCGGCGCGGCGCGGGTCGGCGGGAAACGTCGTCAGCGCGGCGGTGACGGCGTCGCCGAGGCCGAGGGTGCTGCTTCGCAACGGGGCGAGGCGGCCGGCGGGCAGCAGCGTGATCCCGCACGCCGAGGCCAGTTCGACCACCACCGTCGGGCCGCGGCGGCCGACGACGGCGACCGTCGGGATGCCCGTCGGCCCGCGCGTGATCACCGGCTGCACCGCGTACCCGGCGCCGGCGGCCAGTGCCGCGACCGTCCCGTCGCCGCCGTCGGCCAGCGGGAGCAGGTCGATCGTCGCGGCCGGGACCGCGCGAGCCAGGTCGGCGGCGATCATCGCCGCCGCGTCGGCGGCCGTGAACGTGCCCTTGAACGCATCCGGCGCGACGAGGATGCGCGCGGCGTCCGACGGGACGAAGATGGGCGGCACGGCGTAACCAAACCACGTACCCGAACGACCAAACCGGATCACGTGCCCGGATCACGTGACCGAACCACGATGGAGGCCCGGTGGTCGACCACCCGCTCGTCGACGCATGGCACGCAGCCCGGCGCGAGGATCGCCGATCGATGCAGATCCCCGGTCACAAGGGTCGGTACGCCGACCGCATCGACCGGACCGGCGTGTTCGCCGCGGACCTGCTCGGCCCGCTCGTCCGCGACGACCTCGCGTTGCAAGGTGGGGTCGACGACAACGCCCTGAGCAACCGGTTCGTCGAGCAGGCGGAGGCGCTGTGGGCGACGGCGGTGGGTGCCGACTACGCCCGGTTCCTCGTCGGTGGATCCAGCCAGGGCAACATCTCCGCCCTGTCGACGGTGGCGCACCCGGGCCGGCCGGTCGCCGTGGACCGCACGTCCCACCGCAGCACCCAGGCGGCCCTGGTCATCTCCGGCGCGCGCCCGCAGTGGGTCTACCCGACGATCCACCCCGACCTGCACATCCCGGTCGGGCTGCCGGTCGACGCGGTCGCGGGGATATCGGCCGAGGCCACCGCGCTGTTCCTCACCTCGCCGTCGTACGTCGGCACGATCAGCGACATCGACGCGATCACCGACGCCGCGCACGCCCGGGGTCTGACCGTCGTCGTCGACCAGGCCTGGGGCGCGCACCTGGACTTCCTGCCCGGCCGCGGTGCGCTCGCCTCCGGTGCCGACCTCGCGGTGACCAGCGTGCACAAGGCGTTGCTCGGGTACACCCAGACCGCGGTCGTCGCGATGCGCGACGCCCGGGTCGACCGCGCGCACCTCGACCGGTGTGTCGACCTGACGGCGACGACGTCCCCCTCGGTCACGCTGTTGGCGAGCATCGACGCGACCCGAGCGGCTCTGGCGGAGGACGCCGGCGTCGCGCTCGCCCGGACGACGCAGATCGTGGCGCAGATGCGCCGGCGGCTGGCCCGGATCCGGGGCGTCGTCGTCCTGGACGAGGCGATCGCCGGCTGCCCGGTCGACCCGTTCAAGGTCACGCTCGTGCTGCCGGGCACGGGCACCTCCGGACTGGACCTGGCCGCCGCGATGTGGGCGGCCGGCAGCGGACCGGAGACCGCCGACCGGGACACCCTCGTCCTGACGATCACGCTGGCCGACGACGCCGCGGTCGCCGACGACATCGTCCAGAAGCTGGCCGCGTTGATCGAACGGGACCGCGCCGAGCCGCGCGCGCCCAGCCCCGGCGCGGTCTGGCGGGTCGAGCCGGAGGTCGTCGTCACGCCGCGCGAGGCGTTCTTCGCCCGTCGTCGGCGGGTGCGCCTGCACGAGGCGGTCGGCGAGGTCAGCGCGGAGCAGTTCTGCCCGTACCCGCCGGGCGTGCCGCTGCTGGCCCCGGGCGAACGCGTGACGCGGGCGACGATCGACGCGATCGAGGCCGCGGGTCGGGTCGGTCGCGTCGCGTACAACTCCGATCCCTCACTGTCGACGATCGAGGTCGTCGACGACCTGTGACCGGCGGGTGCGCGTCGGCTACGCGGCCAACGACGCGAGCGTCGCCAGGACGGCGATGTCGGGGTCGTCGGCGGGGTTCACGTCGACCCGGCTCACCAGGCGGGTGAGCGTCCCGTCGGCCGCCGCCTCGACCCACGTCGCGCGGTGGGCCAGGCCCAGGTGCGGCAGGCCGGGCAGCAGCAGCGCGCCCGATGCCGCGCCGGCGCAGTCCGGTGTCGACGGCCGGGTCTCGTCCGGCGGGTGCAGGACGAGCAGCGCGGTCGGCTGCGGTGTCGCCAACGCGCCGGGTGCCGGTGCGTCGGTGCCGATGACCGGGCCGGCGCAGGTGACCATCCCGACCGTGTGCTCCGGGGGATCGTCGGGGACGTCGTCGATGGCGCAGAACACCGCAGTGCGGGGGACGCATCCGGGCCGGGCGGCCAGGCGGACCGCGAGGAGGAGGAACTGCGCCCACTCCCCGGTGCTGGCCGGCCAGCGCCCACCGATGACGAACCCGGCGAGGGAGAGGTCCGTGCGCAGGTACGGCGAGACGTGCACGTCGGCCACCGGACACCCCCTGCTCGTCAGTTCGCGCGACCTCGACCACGCACAGCGTGCGCGAAGATGCCCTGGCACACAAGCACCGGGGAGTGCCAGTCCGCCTACCCGGTGACGTACTCCAGGTCCGGCAGCGCGGCCTGCAGTGCGGCCGTCCTCGCCGGCGTCCAGTCCTGCGGATCGACGGCGAGCACGATCGCGCCGGCCATGTTCGCGCTGTAGTTGTGGCCGACCTCCGGTGGCTCGCCGCCGCTGATCAGGTCCATTCCGGTCTGCAGGAACGTGATGATCGGGAACCACCGCATCTGCGGCATGACCCCGGGGCCGAGCGGCGGCTCGAGCCAGTCCGGCTTGCTCAGAGCGATCCTCGGGCTCCAGTACACGACCGGATCGTTGGCGTGCGCGACGATCACGATCGTCGGCGGATCCTTGCGGGTGGTCGCGGCCGGATCGGTCGCGCTCACCAGCACCCGGGTGATCGTCCCGTCCCCGACGACCGGCCGCCAGGCCGGCCCGCCGGACCGGGTGTCCTGCCAGGCCGACCACAGCACCGACGCGGCCGGCGGTCCGATCCAGATCACGTGCGGGAAGTCGGCCGTGACCTGCTCGGGGGTCGTCGTCGGGGTCCACGCGCCCTGGGTGCCCATCGCGCCGAGCGACTGGCCGAACAAGATCAGCTCCGGCCGCTGGTCGGCCGGCTTCGCGCGCCAGGCCGCGACGACGCCGTCGATCGTGTTCGCGTTCTGCTCGATCGTCGTCTGCGGGTCGATGACGAAGCCGATCCAGCTCGGGACGGCGGAGTACTGCACCGCGACCGTGGTGACGTCGCCGTCGGTGACGGCCTCCAGGGCGTTGATGGCGTTCGGGTCGACCCAGCCGGTGCACGTGACGCCGAAGACGACCAGGTACTTGCGGTCCCACGCACCGACCCGGTCGAGCTCGCGGATCGCCAGGTCCGTCCGGGCCTGGGGCGTGTTGCCCTGCTGCATCCCGACGTACACCCGCACCGGTGTCTGCGCCGGCCGATCGGTGATCGCGGAGATCGCCGTCGGCGACACCGTGTTCGCGACGTAGGCCCGACCCTGTGCGCCGAGGGTCGCCCAGGGGGTGAGGCTGTCCGGGCTGCCGCTGTTGCTGCCCAGATCGGCCGGTGCGGCCGTGGTGACGTCGGCGTTCGCGGCGTCGTACATCGCGACCAGGCGGGACAGGCCGAACTGCGCCAGGCCGAACCCGGCGGCGACCAGGACGACCGCGACGCCCAGCCGCAGCGTCGCGACCGGTCCGCGCGGACTCACCGCGCCGGCCAGCCAGCGGGCCAGCGGCGGGATCCGCCCGATCAGGTCGGCGAGCTTGGCGGTGGCCAGGCGGAGGCTGCGCCCGAGGATCAGCAGCACGGTGCTGATGATCGCGGTGGCGATGACGACCGTGACCGTGGAGGGAAGGGGGGCCGGCATGTCGAGGGCGGACTGCTGCTCGCCCTGCCACGCCACCGCGATCGGCGTGAACGCCAGTGCCGGTAGCCACACGACGGCGAGCGCGGTCACCGTCAGCCAGGTCGGCCACCGCAGGCCGGCGACCGCGGGGATCAGGCGCAGCGCCCAGCCGGCGGTCGATCCGATCGCGTAGCCGGTCAGGGTGCCCAGCGTCGTCAGGACCAGCAGGAACATCAGCGTGTGCGGCAGGAGCGAGGGGGTCAGGGCGGCGGCGTATCCGATCGGCGCGACGAGCAGGCCCGCGAGGCCGGGCGGACGACGGACGAACCGTCGGCGCGGCAGCACGGATCGCGGTCGCGCCGGTTCGATCGTGCGGGCCGGTCTGCGGGGCATGGGACCGGAGTGTAGGTGGGTGCCGGCGGTGTCGCCGGCCGACCGGGGACCGGTCGGTCGCGGTGCGTGCGACAGGATGCGCGCGTGGCAGCGGACGAGGGGAGGCGGCCGGCGCGCCTGCGCGGCGGACTGCTGGCGACCCTCGGTGCGCTGTCGGCGTTCGGGCCGGTGTCCTTGGACCTGTACCTGCCGGCGTTCCCGTCGATCGCGCAGTCGCTCGGGGTCGCGACCGGGGACGTCCAGCTGACCTTCTCGGCGAGCCTGCTCGGCCTGGGCGTGGGCCAGTTGGTGTACGGGCCCCTGGCCGACCGGTTCGGCCGGAAGCCTCCGCTGGTCGCCGGCCTGGTCCTGTTCGTCGTCGCGTCGTTGCTGTGCGCGGTCTCGCCGTCGCTGTCGGTGCTGGTCGGGTTGCGCCTGCTGCAGGGCCTGGGTGGGTGCGCCGGGCTGGTCATCGCGCGCGCGATCGTGCGGGACTGCTTCGACGGCCCGGCGCTGGCCCGGTCGTACTCGGTGATCACGTCGGTCGCGATGCTCGCGCCGTTGATCGCCCCCGGTGTCGGCGCGCTCATCTTGTGGGCGGCCGGGTGGCGGGCGGTGTTCGTCGTCATCGCGGCCTTCGGCGTCGCCTGCCTCCTGGCGACGTGGCGGCTGCCCGAGACGCTCCCGGTCGAGCGTCGGCTCCCGCACGGTGTGGGCGACGCGCTGCGCGGTTACCGGGGACTGGTCCGGCAGCGGCGGTTCGTCGTGCCGGCATCGGTCGTCGCGCTGTCCTCCGGCACGCTGATGGCGTACCTGAGCTCGTCGTCGACCGTCATGATGGACGGCTTCGGCGTGCCGGCCGGGTGGTTCGCGGTCCTGGTGCCGTCGATGGCGCTGTGCTACATCGTCGGCCTGCGGCTGAACATGACGCTGGTCGGGCGGTACCCGACGGAGGTGCTGCTGCGCGCGTACCTCGCGGTCGAGGTGCCGGCGGCGGTCCTCGTCGTCGTCCTGTTCGTCGTCGGTGCGCCGCTGTGGGCGGTGCTCGTCGGACTGGGCGTCGTCATCGGCTGCATCGGCGGGACGCTGCCGACCGCGACGGCGGCGACGATGCGGCCGTTCGGCGCGAACGCCGGGTCGGCGTCGGCGCTGCTGGGGACGGTGCAGATGGGGCTGGCCGGCATCGTCGCCGCGACGTTGGCGGCGGTGGCGAGCCTCGCACCGGCGGCGCTGACGCCGGGACTGATCATGAGCGTGGCGATGGTGGCCCTGGCCGGCGTCGCCAGCGTGCTGGTGTGGTCACACCGGCCGTCGTAGCGACCACCTCGTCGTCCCCGGGTAGACGGAGGCGGGCCTAGGCTGGCCACATGGACGGATTCTCCACGCGCGCGATCCACGCCGGCCAGGAGCCGGATCCGTTGACCGGAGCCGTGGTCCCGCCGATCTACCAGGTGTCGACGTTCGCCCAGGACGGCGTGGGCGGGCTGCGGGGCGGGTACGAGTACTCCCGCAGCGCGAACCCGACCCGGGACGCGCTGCAGGAGTGCCTGGCCGCACTGGAGGCCCCCGGCGATCCGGGGGCGGCCGGGCTGGCGTTCGCCTCCGGTCTCGCCGCGGAGGACACCGTCATCCGGACGACGTGCCGGCCGGGCGACCACGTCGTGCTCCCCGACGACGCGTACGGGGGCACCTATCGGCTGTTCGCGAAGGTCGCCGCTCCGTGGGGGATCGACGTGAGCACGGCGACGGTGTCCGATCCGCAGTCCGTCGCGGCCGCTATCGTTCCCGGGCGCACGCGCCTGGTGTGGGTCGAGACGCCGACGAACCCACTGCTGGGGATCGCGGACATCGCCGCGCTCGCGCAGGTCGCGCATGACGCCGGCGCGCTGCTCGTCGTCGACAACACCTTCGCCTCCCCGTACCTGCAGCGGCCGCTCGAACTCGGGGCCGACATCGTCGTCCACAGCACGACGAAGTACCTCGGCGGCCACAGCGACACCGTCGGCGGAGCGGTGGTCGTGCGCGACGGCGACCTCGCCGAGCGCCTGGGCTACCACCAGAACGCGATGGGCGCGGTGCCCGGTCCGTTCGACTCCTGGCTGGTCCTACGTGGCATCAAGACCCTCGCGGTCCGGATGGACCGCCACTGCGCGAACGCGCGGGCCGTCGCCGAGTTCCTCGTCGGGCATCGTGCGGTCGGCGCGGTCCGCTGGCCGGGGTTGGCCGACCACGCCGGGCACGACGTCGCGGCCCGCCAGATGCGCGACTTCGGCGGCATGGTCTCGTTCCACGTCCGAGCGGGGGAGGAGGCGGCGTTGGCCGTCTGCGGGCGCACGCGGGTGTTCACCCTCGCGGAGTCCCTCGGCGGCGTGGAGTCCCTCATCGAGCACCCCGCGCGCATGACGCACGCCTCGGCCGCCGGATCGGCGCTGGAGGTCCCGGCCGATCTCGTGCGGCTCTCGGTCGGGATCGAGGACGTCGAGGACCTGGTGGCCGATCTCGATCGGGCACTCGCCGGCTGATCGGCCGGACCCGTCGACACCGGCCGGCTGATCGGCCGGCCGGATCTTCGTCAACTCGTCGCGGTCGTCGCGGTCGGGACGACGATGCTGTCCGCGGTGCGGCAGGTGTCGCCCGCGCACGCCCGCAGCGCCTGCAACTGCGAGTACAGGCCGGCGACGAGCATCGGGTCGGCCGTGGCGGCGATGTTGTGCATCTCGTCCGGGTCGGTGCGCCGGTCGTACAACTCGCGCTCGCCGTTGCGGTAGACGACGAACAGGTAGTCCTGGGTCCGCATGGCGGCGAACTGCGGAGGCGCCTCGCGTTGGAAGTCCGGATCCTTCGGCCCGGACCGACCCAGGCTCTCGGACAGCACGGCGTTGCGCCACGTCGCCGGGACCTGCCCGCCGCTGCCGATGATGTCGGTCAGCGATCGGCCGTCGACCCAGGTCGGCGCGGTCGCGCCGAGCGCGGCGGTCACGGTGGGACCGAGATCGATCGTCGAGGCCATCGCGTCGACGCGGGCGCCCGGGGTGACGCCGGGGCCGAGGACGATCATCGGCACGACGGTGTCCTCGTGGAAGGCCGTGCGCTTGCCCTTGGCCATCCGGTGGGCGGCGGCGTGGTAGCCGTTGTGGGACGTGGCGATGACCAACGTGTCGTCGGTGTGCCCGGTCGCCGCGAGGGTCGCGCGGACCGCGGCGACGGAGTCAGCGACCGACTCCGCGGACTGGGCCCGCTGCCGCCACAGCGCGTCGTAGTTGGCCAGTCGCCACGCGGGGATCGGCTTGATCGCCCGCAGCCACGACGGTTCGTTCGTGCCGTACGCGTTGTAGCTGGCGCCGCGCGGGGCGACGGTCGCGGTGTGGGTCGTCTTGTTCCGCTCGGCGACCGGGGCCGGGTTGTGCGGGTTGTAGGTCGTCAGTTGCAGGAAGAACCCGTCGGGCGCCTGTTGGATGAACTGCGTCGCCTTCGTCGTCAGGACGTCGTTGAGGAAGTCGGCCGGCTTGTGGCCGTACCTGCGCAGCTTGCCGTTGTCGTTGAGGACGTAGTCGTACCCGGAGTACGCGTCGCCGCGCGAGATCGGGACCCCCCACGAGGACCAGCCCGGCGGGACGAGTCGGCGCTCCTTCGCCGTCGCGGGGTAGTCGTTGAGGAACTTGCCGTACATGGCGGTGGTGATCCCGGCCTTGCTCAGCCACACCGGCAGGCAGTCGTTCTGCTCCCCGCGAGCCTCGAAGGTGGGCCACCCGCCACCGGTCGCGGCGAGGTTCGACACGACGCCGTGGTTGTGCAGGTACTGCGAGCGCAGGATCGACGTGCGCGACGGGCAGCACAGCGAGTCGGTCACGGTGAAGTTCGTGAACGTCGTGCCCTCGTCCTGCAACGCGGCCAGCCGGGGGACCTGGTTGAACAGTTCCCAGTCCAGGTCGTCGGCGATGACGAGGACGACGTTGCGGATCCCCGGCAGGGTGCCGCGACCGGCCGCGGTCGGTGCGGGGGTCGTCGGGTTGTCGGCGGCCGGGTCGCCGGTCAGGGGATCGGGCGTCGGCTGCGGGGCGGCGGTCGCGGCATCCGACGAACCCAGTGCGGTCAGCGTCGTCGCGGTGGCGTCCGCCGGCATGGTGCCCGCGGCCGGGGTCTTCTGGGTGGTCTGGGCGGCGGACGGTGAGGTCACGCTGGCCAGCAGGACGACGCCGGCGAGGACGGCGAGTGCGGTGAGGGCCGCGGTTGCGGCGGCGAGCAGTCGGCGTGGGCCGGGCGCGTCGAGGCGGATCATTCGGTGGCAGGCTTCCTGGTCAGCGTCTCGGGCATTCGGTACACCAATGTAACCGCCGCGAGCGCGATGACCGAACCGACCGCGAACGCCCACGAGAACCCGCGCGCGTCGATGAGGTAGCCGGCGACCAGCGGCCCCACGATCGTCCCGATATCGGACGCCATCTGGAACGCGGCCACGACGATGCCGCCCCGGCGACGACCCATGACGTCGCCGATGACCGCGGCCGGCGCGGAGCCGACGAACGCGCCGGCCGCCCCCTGCACGCCCATCGACACCAAGAACAACACGGTCCCCCACGCGGCGGCGGTCCCCCAGCCGTTGGCGGCGGCGTCGGCGGCGGTGAGGACGAGCATCCCGACGACGATCCCGACGGTCCCGATCTGCAGCGCCGGCCGTCGCCCGCGGGTGTCCGCCATGCGTCCGGCCGGCAGGAGGAGAGCGGCCTGGATCGCCGCGGAGACCAGGAAGCCGATGCCGGCCAGCGAGGGGCCGCGCTGCAGTCCCTCGGTGACGAACAGCGGAACGGCCGAGGACCGCAGACCGAACACGACGAAGCCGGAGACGAAGTTGACCGTGACCGCGGTCTGGTACGGGCGCGTGCGCAGCGCGGTCAGCAGGTGGCCGAGGCGGTCGGGCTCCGGATCGGCGGCGGTGTGCTCGTCGGCCCGCATCCGGGTCTTGGACAAGAAGGCCAGGGCGACGACGGTCGCCAGCAGCAACGTGGCGGCGTAGACGAAGAACGGCGCGCGGATCGACCACGCGACGACGGCCCCGCCGACCGCGGGCCCGGCGACGCCGCCGAGGATGAACCCGCCCTGGTACGCCCCGGCGGCGCGTCCGCGCTGGTGCGCCTCGACGGTGCGCAGCAGCAGCGCCATCGCCGAGACGGTGAACATCGTCGATCCCAGCCCGCCGACACCGCGCAGGACGACGAGCTGGACGTAGTTCTGGGACAGCCCGGCGGCGGCGCTGGAGACCGCGACGATCAACAGGCCCGAGGACATGACCAGGCGCTCGCCGAGGCGGTCGACCAGCGTGCCGGCCAGCGGGGCCGTCACCAACCGGACGAGGGCGAAGGCGGAGATGACCGCACTGGCCTGCAGGTTGGAGACCTCGAACGTGCGCGCGAACACCGGCAGCGCCGGCGCGAGGATGCCGAAGCCCAGGGCGACGCAGAAGGCAACGGCCGAGAGCACCGCGACCTGCGGGGGCAGGCCGGCCAGCAGCGGAGTGCGTCGGACGGCCCGACCCAGGCGGCGGACCGGCGTCACGCGGCCTGGGGGCGAAGCCGAGCGGGTGTCACCGACGCACCCTATCCTCCGCACCATGCCCGCCACCGCCGTCTACGCCGCCGAGGACCAGTGGTCGGCGCTGCTCGATCGGGGCGGGGTCGTCGACTTCTTCGGCTCGACCGTGGACCTGCCGACCCAGCGTCGGTTCGGCGACCTCGCGTCGATCCGGGCCTACGTCGACGCCGTGCTCGCCGGGCCGGCCGTCCGTGCCGCCTACCCCGGTGCCGGCCCCGTCGCCGTCCGTGCGCGTGCCGGTCGGCAGCGCGCGCACTACGAGCCGGCCTCGGCGACGATCGCGATCCCCGTCTCGGCCCGGTGGGCCGGCCGGGAGTCGGTCGTGCTCCACGAGGTGGCCCATCACCTGGCCTGCAGCCGTGCCGGTGACGCCGGCCGTGGTCGACGCTCCTGGCACGGCGCGCAGTTCCGCGCCGCGATGGACGTCCTCGTCGACGAGGTCCTCGGCGCGGCGGCCGCGCTGGTCCTGCGGGCCGGCTACGACGCGGCGGGGGTACGTCGGTGAGCGCGACGCTGGACCGGATCGCGGCGTTGCTGGCCAAGGCCGAGCGCACCGACAACGAGGCCGAGGCCGATGCCTATCTGGTGAAGGCGCAGACGCTCGCGACCTTGGCCAGCGTCGACCTCGCGGTCGCCCGGGCGCGGACGGCCCGGCGTGAGGGTGCGTATCGGCCGATCTCGCGGACGACCTCGATCGGGGAGAAGGGCCGACGCGCGAACCCGCACCTGGTCTCGCTGTTCGTCGCGATCGCGCATGCGAACGACGCGCGGGTCGACGTCGCGCGGAACTCGACCTACGTCGTGGCCTACGGCATGGCCGAGGACCTCGACGTCGTCGAGACGATGTTCGCCCGCCTGGCGGTGCACATGGTCCACAGCGGTCAGGACTTCGTCACCGGCCGGTCCTGGTCGGGCGAACGGTACGTCGCGGTCGTCGCCGGTCGGCGGGTCGTCAAGGGGCACACCGCGCAGACGGCGCGTGCCGGCTTCTACCGGGCCTACGTCGCGCGGATCGGTGAGCGACTGGACGACGCTCGACGGGCCGCGATGACCGCGGCCGATGCCGGCCGCGAGGTCGCCGGCGACCCCGGCTCGGCAGTGGGCGCGCAGATCGTCCTGCGGCGCAAGGCGGCCCGGGTCGAGGACTTCCACGCACGCACGTCGACGGCCCGGGGGTCGTGGGGGGGATACGCCGGCGGTGTCCGCGCGGCGTCGGGGTCGGCGGCATCGGCCGGTCGCCGGGCGGCGTCCGCGGCGCGGCTGGCCGGCCAGGCGGAGATCGCCGGCGCACGGTCGGCGATTTCGGGGTGACGCCCGCGTCCGGGTGCAAGGATCAACCGTGCCCGACGACGCGACCCCCGCACCGCCGGTCGGCGCGACCTTCGCACCGCCGGCCTCCGCGCCGCCGACCGTGACGGCGACCGTGACGGTGGCGGACATCGAGATGGCCGCCGCGTCGCTCGAGGGCGTCGTCCGGCACCTGCCGCTGGCCGGCGCCCGCTGGCTCGAGCGACTCGTGGGCGGACCGGTGCGCCTGGTCACGGAGAACCTGCAACGCGCCGGGTCGTTCAAGATCCGCGGTGCGTACAACCGGATCGCCCGGTTGACGCCGGCGGAGCGGTCGCGCGGGGTCGTCGCGGCCAGCGCGGGCAACCACGCCCAGGGCGTGGCCGTCGCCGCGCAGCTGCTCGGTGTCCATGCGACCGTGTTCATGCCCGAGGGCGCGACGATCCCCAAGGTGCAGGCGACGCTCGGGTACGGCGCGGACGTGCAGTTCCACGGCGCGACCATCGACGCCGCGCTGGAGGCCGCGCGGGAGTTCGCCGACCGGACCGGTGCGGTGCTCATCCACCCCTTCGACCACCCCGACGTCGTCGCCGGCCAGGGGACCGTCGGCCAGGAGCTGGTCGCCGCCCTGCCGCAGGTGCGCACGGTCGTCGTCCCGGCCGGCGGGGGCGGGTTGCTGGCCGGCGTCGCGGTCGCGGTGAAGGCCCACGACCCGTCGATCCGCGTCATCGGTGTGCAGGCCGAGCAGGCCGCGGCCTACCCGCCGTCCCTGGCCGCGGCCGAGCCGGTCGCGTTGACGACGATGGCGACCATGGCCGACGGCATCGCGGTCGGTCGGCCCGGCGACGTGCCGTTCGCCCTCGTCCGCGACCTCGTCGACGAGATCCGCACGGTCACCGAGGAGGAGATCTCGCGGGCCGTGCTGCTGCTGCTCGAGCGGGCCAAGCTCGTCGTTGAGCCGGCCGGGGCCGCCGCGGCCGCGCTGGTGCTCGCGCAGCCGACCTCGGTCCAGCCACCGGTCGCGATCGTCCTGTCCGGCGGAAACGTCGACTCGCTGGTGCTGCTGCGGATCATCCGGCACGGCCTGGCCGCGGCCGGGCGCTACCTGACGGTCGCGGTCCGGATGCCCGACCGACCCGGGTCGCTGGCTCGCCTGCTCGCCGACGTGCAGTCCTTGCAGGCCAACGTCGTCGACATCGAGCACCACCGCGACGACGCGGCGCTGGGCGTCGACGAGGTCGACATCGTTGTCCATGTCGAGACCCGCGGACCCGAGCACTGTCGGACGTTGCTGCACGAACTCGTCGGTCGCGGCTACCGCCTGCGGCCGTGACGCGACGGCGGTTCGGCTCAGCGCACGTACGGCTCCACGGCGGTGATCGCGACCTCCATCTGCTTGCCGTTGGCGAGCGCGTAGGTCGCGGTGTCGCCCACCCGCTTGCCCAGCACCGCCTCGCCCAGCGGTGAGGTCGGGGAGTAGACGTCGATCGACGCGTGTGCGGCCTCCTCGCGCGAGCCGAGCAGGAACCGCTCCTCGTCGTCGAACGCGGTGAAGCGGACGGTGACGACCTTGCCCGGGGCGACCTCGTCGTCGTCGGCGGCCGGCACGCCGATCTGCGAGTGCTCGAGCAGGTGCTTGAGTTGGCGGACGCGGGCTTCGTTCTTGCCCTGCTCTTCGCGCGCCGCGTGGTAGCCACCGTTCTCGCGCAGGTCCCCCTCCTCCCGCGCGAGCTCGATGCGCTTGGTGATCTCGGCCCGGCGCGGGCCCTGTCGATCGGCGAGTTCGGCCTCGAGGCGGTCGTGCGCCTCCTGGGTCAACCAGGTGATCGGCTGCTCGGTCATGGGCGAACAGGCTACCGGCAGCAGGGCGTCCGCCGACCTTCCGGTTGCCGGTTCACCCGCCCTGCCGGGCGGCCACCAGTTCCGCGGAGATCCGGCCGGCGACCGTCCGGACGAGCCGCGGCGCGCCGCCGGCGGCCAGCGACGCGCGCGTGCTGGCGATCGAGACCGCGCCGACGGCGGCGCCCGCGTGCAGGATCGGCGACGCGACGCAGACGACGTCCGGCTCGGTCTCGCCCAGGTCGGTCGCCACGCCCGTGGTGCGCGCGCGCCGCAGTTGCTCGCGCAGCTCGTGCTCGGTCGCGACGCTGTCCGCGGTCTGCCGGGGCAGGCCAGTATCGAGGGTCCGGGTCACGTCGGCCGTGGGGCTGAACGCGAGGATCGCCTTGCCCAGGCCGGCGCAGGTCGCCGGCCGGCGCATTCCGACCGCCGTGCCGACCGCGGGTCCGCCGGGTCGGCTGACGCGATCGAGGTCGAGCACGTCGGTGCCGTCGAGCACGGCCAGGTGCGCGACGTCACCACCGGACCGCACATGCAGGTACGTGAGCCAGGGCGCGGCCGCGGCACGCAGGTCCCCCGATCGGCCGGTGGACGCCATCGTGCCGAGTTCGAACAGGTGCCAGGACAGTCGGTAGCGAACGCCGTCCCGTTCCAGGAAGCCGGCCCGTTCCAGGTCGGCGAGCCGGCGGTAGGCCGTCGTCTTCGAGGTCTCGGTGATGCGCGCGACCTGGGACACCCCGAGGGTGGGGCCGTGGTCGGCGAAGACCGACAGCAGCCGCAGGCCGGCGGTCAGACTCGATTCACTGCGCATGAGCGGGCCTCCCGCGCCGAGCCTACGACGAACCGCGTTGCGTCAGAAGGGCTGTTCGGGCGGTACGACCCCGATGGGGAACTGCGGTGGCGGCACGTCGCGCGGGGGTCCGTCGGTCGAGCACGCGAGGACCTCGACGACCACCGCGGGCGCGAGCGTGCGCAGGGAGTAGTCCACGGCGACCTCCGCCGGCCCGGCCGGCACCGACACCGTGGCGTACGCGACGTCGATGTGGTCGCGGTCCTGGGCGCGGATGACGCACGTGACCGGCTGATCCGCCGGCGCGGTGCCCGAGCGGCGCACGTCGAGGCGCAGGTCGACCCGATCCGGTCCGACGACCTGCCAGTGCAGCAGCCGCACGTCGACGTCCGCCGGCCGGACGCCGACCGCGACGAACACGAGGATCGCGACGAAACCACCGACGACCGCGGCGGCGGCGAGCCAGCGGCCCACGGGCGGGCGGTCGAGTCCGTACCGACGTCGCATCTGCGGGCTGAGCTGGTCCCGGGAGAACGGCGAGGGCACGTAGGGGACACTATCCCCGTGGCAGACCTGCGCCTGATGGCCGTCCATGCGCATCCGGACGACGAGTCCAGCAAGGGCGCTGCGACGACGGCGAAGTACGTGGCCGAGGGCGTCGAGGTGCTCGTCGTCACCTGCACCGGTGGCGAGCGCGGTGACGTGCTCAACCCGGCCGCGCAGTCCGACGTCGACGCTCGCGGCCTGCTGGCCGTCCGGCGTGACGAGATGGCGGCGGCCGCGCGGATCCTCGGCGTGACGCACGCGTGGCTGGGGTTCCCCGACTCCGGCTTCCCCGAGGGCGATCCGCCGCCGCCGCTGCCGGCCGGCTGTTTCGCCGCGGTCGACCTCGGTGAGTCGGTCGGCCCGCTGGTCGCGATCGTGCGGGCGTTCCGCCCACAGGTCGTCACGACCTACGACGAGAACGGCGGCTACGCGCATCCGGACCACGTCCCCCCGCACGACGAGCTGATGGCCGCGCTCGACGCGGCGCGGGACCCGACGTTCGCCCCCGACCTCGGGCCGGCGTGGCAGGTGCTGAAGGTCTACTACAACCAGCAGTTCACGAAGGCCCGCGTGCAGGCGCTGCACCTGGCGATGGTCGACGCCGACCTGGACTCCCCGTACCACGACTGGTTGACGGACTTCGACGCGCGGCCGGACAACATGGCTCGGGTCACGACGCGCGTGCACGCGGCGGACTGGTTCGAGGTCCGGGACCGGGCCCTGCTGGCGCACCGCACCCAGATCGACCCGGGCAGCACGTGGTTCGCGGTCCCGATGGACTTCCAGAAGCGCGTGTGGCCGACCGAGGACTTCGAGTTGGCCCGTTCGCTCGTCGACACATCAGTACCGGAGGACGACCTGTTCGCCGGAATCCGGGAGGTCGGTCCATGATCCACGCACTCGTGCTCGTCGGTGCCGCGCAGGGCGACGACCCCGACCAGATGCGGCGCTTGATCGACAACGCGGGGCCACTGGCGATGGCCTTCCTCGTCGTTCTCGGCGTCGCCATCTGGTTGCTGTTCCGGTCGATGCGCAAGCAACTGGGCCGGATCGACCCGGACCTGCCGCCGGGCCCGAAGGACCTCCAGCAGGCGGCCGATCGTCAGGTCATCCTCGACGCGATGGAGCGCGGGGCGAAGGCACAGGACGACGGCGGTCCGACCGTAGGAGGGTGACGTGCTCCGCCTGGCGCTGACACCGCGATGGCTGCTCGCCGCGCTCGGGGTGCTCGTGGCCGTCGGGGTCTGCGTGGTGGCCGGCCGGTGGCAGTGGCAGCGCACCCAGACGATCCTCGCGGCCGAGCGGGCGGCGGCGGCGCAGCCGGTCGCGCTGGAGTCCGTCGTCGCCTCCGACGCGGCGCAGCTGCCCGACGAGGTGATCGGCCGGCCGGTCATCGTTGCCGGGACCTACGAGGCGGCCCGGCAGTCCTTCGTGCCGAACCGCGTGCACGACGGGCGGGCCGGTGTCTGGGTCGTGACCGGCCTGCGGCTCGCCGACGGGACGCTGGTGGCGGTCCTGCGTGGTTCGCTGCCGGACGCGAGTGCTGCGGGGGCCAACGTTCCCGGTGGACGCGTCGAGGTCGACGGGCTGCTCCAACCGGACGAGGCGTTCTACGCCGGCGCACAGGTCGGTGCCGGCCAGATCGCCGCGATCGACCACGCCGACCTGTCGCGCGCCTGGGGTGTCGATGTGCGGCCGGGATTCGTGACCCTGCTCGCTCAGCGACCGCCGTCGACGCCGGCACCGACGCCGGTCGAGCCGACCGTGCGGTCCGGGGACATCCCCTTCCCGGCGCAGAACTTCTTCTACGCCCTGCAGTGGTGGGTGTTCGCGGCGTTCGCGATCGGGGTGTACCTGCGCTGGCTGTGGCTGGACTCCCGGCCGGCCCGCGAGAGCGCGTCGGCGGTCGAGGAGCCGGCCGTGGGGTCTGCTTAGGCGAGGGCGCCGATCCGGAACTGGCGCAGTGCGGCCTTCGCCTTCGCGCTGCCCGAATGCTGGTTGTTGAACGCCGCGGAGGCATCGGTCCCGCAGATCGCGACGATGCGACGCGCGCCGCCGGGGTGCCGGCCGACCCAGTTCGTGAGGTTGTACACGCTGCCGTTGATGGCGGCCCAGCAGTCGTTGCGGGTGTTGTGCTTGGCGACGGTGGACAGCGCGATGGACTTGGCCGGTGCGGCGGCGGGCCCGGCGGCTGACGTCGAGGTCGACGGCGCGGAAGACGTGGTCGTCGTGGTCGTCGCGGCGGTCAACTCGACCGGCGGGTTCGCCGCCGCGGGGGCGTCGCTGGCGACGAACGCGTCCGACCACACCGCCGTGGCGCCGGAGTGGCCCACGACGACCGTCAGCGCGAGCGCCAGGACCGACATCGCGACCGCGCCGGCGGCGAACGCCGATCGCAGTGCCGCGTGGCCGGCGCCGCGTTGGGTCCAGAACCAGCCCAGGGCCAGGGCGAACGTCACCAGCGCGACGAGGGGCAGGATGTTCCCCCACTGGGCGTGATCACCGGGGTCGCCCATCCGGGCGGCGAGTGCCTCGCCGGACTGCCGGGCGACGATCGCGGCGAGCGTGCCGACGCCCAGCCCGATCACCGACGCCGCGGCCAGCGCCTTGCGCGTGCGCGGCACGAGGACCGCGATCACGAACCCCAGCGCGGCGAGCGGGAGGATGACGACCGCGACGTGGACGACGAGGGCGTGGACCGGCAGGCCGGCGACGAGGTCGAACGGGCCGCTGGCGAGGATCGGCGCGCTGGCCGAGGGCAGGGTTTGCATGGGCGTCAGCAGACCACACGGGAGTCGATAGTTGTACGTTGAACTACCAACGCTGACGGTGCCTTGGCCGAGTCCGAACACTCCGTCCCCGGACGGGCCGCCCCCGCCGACCTTGAGCTTGTACCGGGTCCGCGCCGGAAACACGCGGTACAACCTCACGGTCGGCGGGGACTGACCCGATCGGTGAGGCTCGCGTGGCCGTCCACGAGGTGCTGGACGTGCCGGCCGTGACGGTGACCGATACCGTCGGTCACACCTACCAGCGGGCGGGTGCCGATCCGCCCGGGAAGCAGGAGACGCAGTGGTCGTGAACGTGAGGTGGCCGTGAGCGGTGCATTCGTGCGGTACCGGGTGATGGCCTGGGTGACCGGTGTGGTCCTGGCGTCGGCGACGGTCTGGGCGGTCGTCGGGTACGTGTTCCTCGGCTACTCCGACGCCGCGGCGAAGCCGTCGGTCTACGGACTGCTGTGGATCGCCCATGGCTGGCTGTACGCGATCTACCTGGTCACCGGCGTGGACCTGGCGTTCCGGGTGCGGTACAGCGTCCCGCGCACCCTGGCGATCCTGCTCGCCGGCACGATCCCGTTCGCCTCGTTCTTCGCCGAGGCGACGGTGCACCGGGACCTCGTGCGCCGCGGCCTGCTGCCGGGGACCTGACCGGCAGCAGGCCGCTGGTGTCAGCTACCGCTGTTCGACCCGGAACCGGAATCCGACGCCGATCCTGAGCCGGACTCGGTGCCCGGGACGTCGGTCGAGGACTTCGCCGAACCGGCGTCGTCGGACGGGTCCTCGGGGCCCTCGTTCGCGTCGCACTGATCAGCGCCGTCGTTCGCCTCGTCGGCCTCGTCGGCCTCGTCGGCGCTGTCGTTGCTGTCCTTGGCCTCGTCGGCCTCGTCGGCGCTGTCGTTGCTGTCGTTGGCCTCGTTCGCCTCGTCGGCGCTGTCCTTGCTGTCGTTGGCCTCGTCGGCCTCGTCGGCGCTGTCCTTGGTCTCGTCGGCGCACGTCTTCGGATCGGCCGTCGTGGCACCGGCCGCCGACCCGTCCGCGGCATCCGTGCCGGCCGTGGTGTCCAACTCCGTGACCCCGTCGGGGGTCGCGCCGGTGTCGGACGCGGACGTCGACGCCGACGGGCTCGGGCTGGAGTCGGCGGCGAGGGCGACTCCGGTTCCGGCGAGAGCGGCCAGGGCGACGGCCGCGACGGCGGTGGCGGACAGGTGCTTGCGGGTGATTCGCATTGTGTGCCTTTCGGTGTGCGACGACCGACTGGTGCGGTCGCTCGCCGCAACGATGCGGGTGGACGCCTGAGACGGCGGTGAGAGCACCTGAGAATCCCCTGAGCGCGCCCGGCGACGACCCGCGTGCCATCCCCCGGCGGCCGGCCTACGCTCCACGACGTGGCCGACGGACGAGGCGGGTGGTGGCGGCGACGCGGTCTGCGGGCGAGGTCCACGATCGTCGCGGTCGGCGTCGTCGCCGTAGCGCTCAGCATCGCGACGATCGGCGTGGCGGTGGCGATGCGCTGGTCCATGACGGCGACCGTGCGCCAGGCCGTCAGCACACGGGTCCAGGACATCGCGATCCAGGTCCGGGCCGAGGATGTCGAGGCCGCGACACCGATCGTGCGGGCGCACGTCGGCGACGCCACCGTGGCGCAGATCATCGACCCGACCGGGCGGGTCGCCGTCGCGTCGGCGAGCCTGACCGGCGAGCCGCCCCTCGTCGCCGCCGGCGCCGCGCCGACCGGGGTGGTTGTCGTCGGCGAGGTTTCGCTGGCGTTCGCCGACGACGCCCCGTACCTGGTCGCGAGCGAGCGGGTGCCGACCGAATCCGGTGTCGTGACTGTCGTTGCCGCACAGGCGATGGCGCCCGTCGACCGCATCGTTCGCACGGTGGTCGTCGCCCTCGGCCTCGCGGCACCGCTGCTGCTGGCGGCGGTCGGCGTCGCGACCTGGATGGCGGTCGGTCGCTCGCTGACCAGTGTCGACCGGATCCGACGACGGGTCGAGTCGATCGACGCGCTCGGGCTGCACGAGCGGGTACCTGTTCCGGACGCCAAGGACGAGGTCGAGCACCTCGCGGTGACGATGAACCGGATGCTGGATCGCCTCCAGTCTGCGATGCGGCAGCAGCAGCAGTTCGTCGCCGACGCCAGCCACGAACTCAAGAGCCCCCTGGCGACGCTGCGCACGTCGGTGGAGGCGGCCGAGCAGGCCGGTCGGGTGGACGCCACGACGGCGCGGGTTCTCGTGGACCAGGCCGACCGGATGGCGACGCTCGTGGCGGACCTGCTGACCTTGGCCCAGGCCGACGAGAGGGGCGCCGACGACACGAACGCCGCCGCGTCGTTCGTGGACGTCGACGTCGACGACGTCGTCGCCGAGGCCGTGGCCTACTGCCATGACGCGCGGGTTCGCACGGTGCTGTGGGCCGAGCCGGTCCGCATGCGCGGTGACCGGCCCGCGCTGGTCCGCGCGGTCCGGAACCTGGTCGAGAACGCCACCCGGCATGCGACGACGACCGTGCAGGTCCGCGTCGCCCGCCGATGGGAGCAGGTGGTCGTAACGGTGGACGACGACGGGCCGGGGGTCGCCGAGGCCGACCGCGCCCGGGTGTTCGACCGGTTCGTCCGCGTGGATCGGCACCGCGCCCGAACGCAAGGCGGGTCCGGCCTGGGACTGGCGATCGTCCGCGAGATCGCGACGGCGCACGCGGGATCGGTGCGCGTCGGCGACAGCCCGCTGGGCGGCGCGCAGTTCACGCTGACCCTGCCGTGCGTTCGGGCTCAGGCGGGTGGGGACGAGACCGGATCGAGGCGGTAGCCGAAGCCGCGCACGGTGACCAGTGAGGTGACGTCGAACGGCGCGTCGATCTTCCGGCGCAGATACCCGATGTAGACCTCCACGATGTTCAACGGCCCGTCGAACGCCGGGTCCCACACGTGCTCGAGCAACTCCGCCTTCGACAGCACCTCGCCGGGGTGGCGCATGAAGTACTCCAGGAGCGAGAACTCCCGTGGGGTCAGGTCGATCGTGAGCGACCCGCGGCTGACGCTGCGCGTCGCCGGGTCGAGCCGGAGCGAGCCGACGGCCAACTCGGCCGGGCGCTCGGTCCCGCTGCGACGCAACAGGGCACGGATCCGCGCGAGGAGGACGACGAAACTGAACGGCTTGGTGAGGTAGTCGTCGGCGCCGAGGTCGAGGGCGTCCGCCTGGTCGTACTCCCCGTCCTTCGCGGTCAACATGAGGATGGGTGTCCACACACCGCGCTCTCGCAGTCGCTCGACGACGCGATACCCGGACAGGCCGGGCAGCATGAGGTCCAGCACGATGGCGTCGTACGCGTTCTCGGTCGCCGCCCACAGGCCCTCGTCGCCGTCGTATACGACGTCGACCGCGAACCCGTTGGCGCACAGGCCCTGCTCCAGCGCATGGGCGAGATCACGTTCGTCGTCGACGACGAGAACGCGCACGCCGGCTCCGATCACCGCGGGGGACTGCTCGATCGCTGGCGAACCTACGTCACGGCCGCGCGACCACGCGAAGCCGGCCTCAGCCGGCCCTCAGCCCGGGTGTGCGAGTGTGCCGCTCGACCTGGAAGGGGCAGCCGTGCCGCGCATCCTCCTCGTGGACGACGAGATCAACCTCACGGCCGCGCTGCGTCGCGGACTCGTGAGTGCCGGGTTCGAGGTCGACATCGCGCACGACGGGCAAGACGCGCTGTGGCGGGCGACCGTCGAGGAGTTCGATGCGATCGTCCTGGACGTGATGCTGCCGGTCCGCAGCGGGCCGGAGGTCGTCTCCCGGCTCCGGGCAGTGGGTATCGGCACTCCGATCCTGATGCTGACGGCGCGGACCGCCGACGCCGAGCAGGCCGAGGCACTCGATCTCGGTGCCGACGACTACCTCACCAAGCCGGTGAGCATGCAGGTCCTGACGGCGCACCTGCGGGCCCTCCTGCGCCGGGTCGGAAGTGACCGCGACGCCCTGCTCACGGTCGGCGACCTCGTCCTCGATCCGGGCAGCCACCGCGTCTCCCGCGCCGGTCAGCCGGTGCAGTTGTCGCCGCGGGAGTTCTCGCTGCTGGAGTACTTCATGCGTGAACCGGCCGTGGTGCACTCGCGCGTTGACCTGATCGACGAGGTGTGGGCGGGCAACAGTGACGGACCGAGCAACGTCGTCGAGGTGTACGTCGGCTACCTGCGCCGGAAGATCGACGTGCCCTTCGGTGTGGCGTCGCTGGTGACCGTGCGCGGATTCGGCTACCGGCTCGACGCCGTCGACGTCGGCGGCAGCGTGATGGTGACCTGAGCCCCGCCGAGGTCACTGTCGCAGATCGTTACCTGACCGCCATGGGCGTCGACGATCCCGGCGACGATCGACAGACCGAGCCCGGCGCCGCCGTGGGCGCGGGTGCGGCTTGCGTCCAGGCGCACGAATCGATCGAACACCCGGTCGCGGTCGGCCTCGACGATCCCCGGCCCGTCGTCGCAGACGCTCACCACCGCGCCGCCGTCCGGGCCACGGCCCAGACGCAGGTCGATCCGCGCACGGGCGTGGTGCGCGGCGTTGTCCACGATGTTGCGGACCGCGCGGTGGAGCTGGTCACGGTCGCCGGTGACACGGACCGTCTCGATGTCCGTGACGACGACCAGGGGGGTCTGTGCCCGGACGCGGACCGCCTCGGCGCCGACCAGGTCGTCGAGGTCGACGTCGGCGAGCGATCGGCGCAGGTGGCTGTCGTCGGATCGGGCGAGGAGCAACAGATCGGTGACGAGCCGAGACATCCGGTCGACCTCCTCGCTGACGATCCCGGTGTCGACGGCCGTCAGCCGCGCGTGCGGTGCGGCGTCGATCGTCGCCCGGATCGACGCCAGCGGGCTGTTCAACTCGTGGCTGGCGTCGCCGACGAACCGGCGTTGTTCGGCAGCGGCCCGCTCGAGGCGCTCGAGCATCTCGTTCATCGTCTCGGCGAGTCGGCGGATCCCGTCCCGCGCAACCGGTTCCGGCACTCGACGGTGCAGGTTCCCGGTTTCGATCGACTCGACCTGCTCGCGGATGCGATCGACGCCGGCCAGCGACCGGCCGACCGCGATCCACGTGGACAGGCCGACGGTCAGGAGGAGGATCGGCCCGGCGATCAGCAGGGACGTCGCTGCCGCACGGACCGCCGCGTCGACGCCGGCGAGGGAGTCGGCGGCGACGACGGTGACCGGGCCCTTCGCCGTCGTCGCCGCGACCGACGCCACGACGTACGAGCCGGATCCGGGTAGCGGCGCCGACGCCACCGTGGTGAGGGGTCCACCGTCGACGGGCGCCGCGATGGGCCCGGCGCCGGCGAGTGCCGCCGACGCCACGCTGACCCGTCCGTGCGCGTCGAGGACCTGGATCACGGTGCCGTCGTCGCTGATCGTCCGTACCGCCGTCCGAGCCGCGTCCTCGTCGGCCACGAACTGGGTCGCGAAGTCCTGTGCGCGCAGCAGCGCGGTGTCTGCCGCCGCGTTGCTCAGCCCGGTGCGCAGCAGCACGATCAGGCCCATGCCGCCGACGACGAGCGCCAGGCCGACGGCCAGGAGCGCGACGAGCGTCGACCGGGCGCGGATGCCGCGGGCCGCCCACCAGCGAGCAGGGCTGGTGGGCATGGGCATGACCGCGAGGATAGGTGCCGTCCACCACGGCGGACGACGCATCGGGTGTCGGCCTCAGGCGACCCTCAGGACGGCCCGGGTATCGTTCGCCGGTGCCCTGGGACGTGCTGCGTGACAACGTCCCCGGTCGGATCCTCGGTGCGTTGGCCGCCGTGCTCGTGCCGGTCCTGCTCGCCACGGGCTGTTCGCCCACGGCGACGCTGACGCAGCCCGGCGGACCGTCGACGCCCGCGGCGACGTCGCCGGCGGGCGCGGCCGAGGCGGGTTCGCTCGCCGACGTCCGTAACGTCGTCCTCGTGCTCGCCGACGACCTGGACTGGAGCCTGTGGCGCGGCGTGCCACGGCTGGCCGCGCTCCAGGCGCAGGGCACGACGTTGACCGACTACGTCGTGTCGGACTCACTGTGCTGTCCGTCCCGCACGACGACACTTCGCGGTCAGTACGTGCACTCGCACCGCGTCGTCTCCAACGAGGCGCGGACCGGCGGCGGCTGGCCGACGTTCCGCGACCGCGGGTACGCGGCGGACTGCCTGCCCACGTGGCTGAAGGCCGCGGGCGTGACGACGGGCCTGGTCGGCAAGTACCTGAACGAGTATCCGCAGACGCGAGCCGAGGCGCGCAGCACGCCGCCGGGGTGGGATCGGTTCGTCACGCCGATCACCGGCGCCGCCGCGTACTCCGGGTTCGGCTACACCCTCGCCGACAACGGCGTGCTTCGGCGGTACGGCCGCGCGCCGGACGACTTCCTCAACGACGTCCTGGATCAGAAGGCGAGCGAGTTCATCGCGTCGGCCGGCGACCGGTTCTTCTTGGAGTTGGCGACGTTCACCCCGCACCTACCCTCCCCGGTGGCACCGCGCAATCGCGGGTCGCACGCGAACGAGACCGCGCCCCGTGACGGGACGTTCGACGTCGCGGTGCGCGGCGCACCGGCCTGGTTGCGCGGGCTGCCCCGGTTGACGGCCGCTGATCGTGCCCACCTGGACCGCACCTGGGTGCGGCGCGCGGAGTCGGCCGAGTCCGTCGCCGACTCCGTCGAGACGGTCCAGGCGGCGCTCGCCGCGTCCGGCCACAGTGACGACACCCTGATCGTCGTCACCTCGGACAACGGGTTCCACATCGGCAGCTACCGCACGCACCGGGGCAAGCGCACGGCGTTCGACGTCGACACGGTCGTCCCGGCCGTGCTGATCGGCCCGGGGATCGCCCGCGGCCGGACGATCGACGCCGTGACGTCGGGGACGGACCTCGGCCCGACGATCACCGACGTCCTCGGCGGATCGGTGCCGACGTGGGTCGAGGGCAGGAGTTGGCTCCCGCTGCTCGAATCGACCGACACGAAGACCGTGAGTTGGCGTACCGCAACGGTTTCGGAGAGTCTTCGGGATCCACTCCCCGGCGACCCCGACTACGAGCTGATCGCTCCGGGCAGTTTCGTCGCGCTGCGCTCACAGCGGTGGCTGTTCGTGCAGTCGCTCTCCGGCGAGCGGGAGCTGTACGACCGGATCCACGACCCGTTCGAGACGCGCAATATCGTCCGCACGGCACCGCGAGCGGTGGTCGACGCCCTGCATCGTCAACTCGTGGCGATGTACCGCTGCACCGGCGCGCAGTGCCGGCAGGCCGACGCGATGCCGCAGCCGTAGGTTCTCAGCGGACTCTTACCCCGGCCCGCCTAGCGTCCGCGGCATGACCACTGAACCGATCGTGATCCCCAAGGCCGTGCCGGCCGCGCGCCCGGGCCCCTTCGACCGGCGCCTGCTCAACAAGGTCCCGGAAGTGACGATCTTCTTCTGGATCATCAAGATCTTGTGCACGACGGTCGGCGAGTCGGCCGCGGACTTCCTGAACTACAACCTCAACCTCGGGCTGCTGGTCACGACGGCGGTCACCGGGGCGTTGTTCGTCGTCGTCCTGGTCTGGCAGGTCGCGTTGGACCGGTACATCCCGACGGTGTACTGGCTCAATGTCGTCCTGGTGAGCGTGTTCGGCACGCTCGTGACCGACAACCTCACCGACAACCTCGGCGTGCCGCTCGAGGTGAGCACGATCGTCTTCTCGGTCCTGCTGGCGGCCGTCTTCCTCGCGTGGTACCGAAGCGAGCGGACGCTGTCGATCCACTCGATCTACACCCGCCGACGCGAGTCGTACTACTGGCTCGCGATCCTCGTCACCTTCGCGCTGGGTACGGCGACCGGGGACCTGGTCTCCGAAGGCCTCGGCGTCGGCTACCTGGGTACCGGCCTGCTGTGCGCTGCGCTGATCGGGATCGTCACCGTCGCCTGGCGACGGGGGCTGAACGCCGTCCGCGCCTTCTGGATCGCCTACATCCTCACCCGGCCGCTGGGCGCGACGGTGGGCGACTTCCTCGCCCAGCCGACGAGTCACGGCGGGTTGGGCCTGGGCGTCACGATCACGAGCGTGCTCTTCCTGGCGGCGATCGCCGCGACCATCGGCTACCTCACCGTCCGAAAGCCCGACGTCATCGCGGTCCCGGCGGACCCGACCGGACGTGCGGAACTGGACGAGCCCGAGACGTTCCATCACCACCGTCAGTCGAAGCGGACCGCGCTGGTCCAGACCGCGGTGGTGCTCGGTCTGTTCGTCATCGTCGGCGGCGGCTTCTACGTGTGGCGCACCGCGCAGCTGCAGGCCGAGGCGTCGATCACCGCGCCGGCGGCGGGGGCCGGCTCGGCGCAGACCGCGACGTCACCGCTGGGGGACATGTCGCAGTTCGTCACGATCACCCAGGACACCCTGGGCCTGCTCGACGCCGGCAAGCAGGCCGAGGCGACGACCCGGATCGGGGACCTGGAATTCGCTTGGGACCAGAGCGCTGCGGCCCTCAAGCGGCGAGACGCCCAGGCGTGGGATGGCGTCGACACCAAGATCGACGCGGTGCTGCGCGAGTTGCGGGCGACCAGCCCGAATCCGGCGACGGAGAAGCCCGCGCTCCAGGCCCTCCTCACCCAACTCCGCACCCCCTGACCCGCCCGCCCGTTTGTCCCGCTTCCTGGGACGTCGTGCACGAACACCTGGACAAATCGGACAGCTCGTGCACCTGGTCCCAGGAAGCGGGACAAACGGAAGGGGGGCCGGGGGTGGGGTTCGTCCAGAAAGGTATGGTGCGAACACCCCGGACGCAGACCCGGGATCGAGTGGACGAACCGGCGAAGGAGATGACGATGGCCGATCAGTGGCTGACGACGTTGAAGACCGCGACCCCGCAGGAGGGTTTCGAGCTGGCGATCACGCTGAGCCGTCGGGGCGTGAAGTACACCCAGCCGGACACCGATGTCCTGCACGCGCTGCGCGGGGCGTACGCCAACTCCGCCGAAGGGCTGACGGCCGCGTCCCAGGTCGTCGCGATCAACTTCCAGACCGTCGCCGCGGCGAACGACTACTGGCGCGGCTGAACCACCCGCCCGTCACGCGCGGCGAAGCGAGCCGAGGGGCATCCGGTCGACGTCGACCGGTCGGCTGATCAAGAAGCCCTGCACCCGATCGCACCCGAGTTCGCGCAGGATGTGGAGTTGCTCGGGCGTCTCCACGCCCTCGGCGACGGCGATCTTGTCGAAGCGGTGGATGAGATCGATCATCGACGCGACGAGCGTGCGGTCGCCGCTGTCGTGGATCGTGGCGATGAACGACTGGTCGATCTTGACCGTGTCGGCGGGCAGTGACCGGAACGCGGTCAGGCCCGAGTACCCCGTGCCGAAGTCGTCGATCGCCAGGTGGCAGCCCAGGGATCGGACCGCATGGACGGCCGCGACGCCGTCGTCCGACAGCGCGAGCATGCCCTCCTCGGTGATCTCGACGACCAGCGACGTCGCCGGGACGCGGTGCCGGTCGAGGGCCGCGGCGATCGCGTCGGCCGCGTGCGCGGTCAGCCAGCGCGGTGTCGCGTTCACGGCGACGTAGATGTCGACGCCGACCGCGCGCCACGCCGCGGCCGCCCGCAGGGCATGGTCGAGCATCTGCTCGTCCACCGCGTCCGTGAGACCCAGTTCGGCGGCCAGGGGAAGGAACACATCCGGGGGGATCAATGTCCCGTCGCGGTCTCGTAGCCGCACCAGCGCCTCCGCTCCGACGACCCGACCGGTCGCGACGTCGGTGATGGGCTGGAACTGCGGGTGCAGTGTGCCGGTCGCCACCGCGTCGTGCAGGAGCCGTTCGACGGCGTGCGCGGCACGGGCCGGGGTGTCGATGCCGTCGGCGAACACGACGACGGCCCGGGAATTGGCCTTGCCGAACTGCAGCGCGGAATCGGCGCGGCGCAGGACGACGCCGGCGCCGGCGGCGACGTGCTCCGATCCGACGATCCCGCACCGGGCGGTCACGTGCAGATGCTCGTCGTGCGCGACGACGGGCTCGGCGATGTGCGCGCGGAGCCGATCGACCAGCGCGGTGAGCGCGTCCGGGTCCGATCCCGGCACGAGCAGCGCGAACTCGGTGCTCGCGACGCGGAACGTCTCACCGGCGTCCGCGACGTCGGCGCGCAGGCGCTCGGCGACGCGTCCGATCACCAGGTCGCCGAGGTCGGGTCCGGCTCCGGCGTTCACCCGCCGCAGACCGTCGATCTTGACGACGACGACGACCCGGCGGACACCGTCGTCGACCCCGGTGGCCAGGCGGTCGTAGAACGCCGCCCGATTGCCCAACCCGGTCAACGGATCGCGGCGGGACTGCTCGACCAGGAGCTGCTCGGACACGTGGCTGGCGGTGACGTCGTCCACCGCGACGACGCGGAAGTCCGGCCGACCGTCCGGGTCGCTCAGCACCCCGGACCGGGTCAGCCGGACCCAGGACGGCCCGGCCGGCGTGCCGATCCGCAGGTCGGTTCCGTAGGCCAGGCCGGCGGCGACCTCGGCGGCGGAGGAGTTGAGGACCTGAGCGAGCGGCCGGCGGGTGAGCGTCGCCGCGGAGTGGCCGGTCAGTCGGCCGAAGGCGTCGTTCGCGTCGAGGACGGGAGCGGCGTCGTCGCCGCCCACCAGCAGCACCGGCACGGGTGCCTGGTCGTACAGCACGCGTTGCAGGGCAAGGGCTGAGGCGATCGTCTCGCGTGAGCGACGAATCTGCCCGACCGCCGCGGCCAGGGAGAACGTCGTGACGGTCAGCGCCAGCAGGAGCATCTGCGTCTGCACGACACCGAACGGGTCGGCCGGTCCGGTGAACGGACCCAGTGCGTGCGTCAGGCCGATGGCCACCGTGACGACGGTGGCGGCGGTGATGATCGCGGTCACGCGGAAGGACCACTGCGAGGCGATGATCGCGAGGAGGATTATCAGCAGGTACTGGGATCCCGGGATCACCGATCCGGCAGGGGTCACGAAGACGAGCAGGCCGACCGCGCCGATCGCCACGGTGCTGGCTCGGACGCCGAGGGAACTGGACCGCACCTCCGTCCACACCGGTCGCCACGGCAGGACCGCGATCACCGCCGACGCGAACGTGAGGTAGCCGACGACACTGCCGAGACCGAGCTCGACGACAGCGGTGGCGGCGTAGCGCGATGTCGGCTCCGCGTGTGCGAGCAGCACCACGCCGGCCGGCAGCAGACGGATGGCGGCGGCACCTGTCGCGGCGAGGACGGCCCAGCCCGCCGGCGCGCCCAACCCTGCCGACGTGTCGCGGAACCGCCGGATCACGGCGGCGTAGAACACGCACGAGAGCATGTTCGCCGCCGTCGTCGCGACGACGAGGCCGAGGCTCAGGCCGGCGGTGAAGTAGTAGGTCGCGACGCCGACCAGGCCGGTGCCGAGGATGACGACCCACCGACGGCGATCGACGACGACGAGGGCGCCGGCGCCGATCCCACTGGCCACCGCGATGACCGCGACACCTTCCTCGGCCATCCAGCCCACCCGTGTGAGCGCGGCGAAACCCACCCAGAACGCCAGCCAGAGCACGGTCTCGGCGACGACGCCGCCCGCCGACGCCGCGAAGCGGGAGAGTATCGACGCGTTCACCGGCGCCCTCCCACCGCGTCGACGACAGTGGCGACGACAGTGGCGAGGCTAGTGCCAACGCGGCGACCATGTCGGTGTTGCGGGGACCGCGCTGGCGTGCGCCGGCGCGCATGTGACACCGTGTGCGAGGCTTACGGTCTCGCCGAGACCGTGCTCTGGCCGGCGGTCTGGACGCGGTCGCGTGGGGGGTGTGGTGGTTCGACGTCGGCGGTTCGGTGCACGCCGCATCGTCGTGGTCGCCGTGGTCGTCCTCGCCGTCGCCGGCGTGGGCGCGTGGTTGGTGTCGTCCTGGCTCGGGACATACCGGCAGGCCCAGACGACGGCGACGGCGCTGACCACGTTGCGGGCGGCGATCGCGGCCGAGGACTGGGGCGCGACGGCCGGTGCGGTGGGACCGGCGCAGGACGCCGCCGAGCGGCTGGCCGGCGAGACCGGGGCCGGAGCGTGGCGTCTGCTCTCGGCGCTGCCGTGGATCGGCCCGACCGCGGAGGCCACCCATGCCCTCGCCGAGGCGTCGGCCGACGTCCTCGCCGCGACGGAGCCGCTGACGCCGTATGCCCAACGGATCGCCCGTGGCGAACTGCGCCGCGAGGACGGTGCGTTCGACGTCGCGGGGATGGCGGAGGTCGCGCCGCTGCTGACGCGTCTGTCGGTCGAGGTCGACTCCGCGATCACCCGACTCGACGGGATCGACACCGCCGCCGTGCGTCCGGAGGTCGGCGGTCCGGTGGAGGAGCTGCGGACGGCGCTGGCGCAGGGCGCGCCGGCCGTGTCGACGGCGGCCGCGGTGGGACGGTGGGTACCCGGGCTATTGGGTGCGGATGGCGCTCGGGACTGGTTGGTACTGCTGCAGAATCCCGCCGAGGTGCGCGGGGCGGGCGGGTTCGTGGGCGGGTACGTCGTCGTACGGGCCGACGACGGCCGCCTGTCGATCGTCCGCACGGGGACGAGCACCGAGATCGCCAACGAGCCGATTCCGTCCGGCGGCGCGCCGGCTGACGCGCGACTGCTGTGGGGTGACGCGCTGGAGCGTTGGGGGGCGTTCAACGTCTCCCCGCACTTCCCGACGACCGCGGTTCTCGCGCAGGCCGGGATGGCCGCGATGGGAACGCCGGTGGACGGCGTCGTCGCCGTCGACCCGGCCGGAGTCGCCGCCCTGCTCGCGGTGACCGGTCCGGTGACCGCGGACGGGTTCACGATCGACGCGGACAACGCCGAGCAGTTCTTCACCGCCGACATCTACCGGCAGATCACGGACAACACCCGGCGTGACGAGGTGAGCATGCACCTGGTGACGGCGACGTTCGACGCGCTCCTGGACGCGGACTGGGAACCGGCCGCGCTCGCCGACGCGATCCGGGCGAGCGTCGGTGAGCGCAACGTCCAGGTGTGGAGCGCGCGACCGGACGAGGAGGCGTGGCTGGCCGGGACGTCGGTCGGTGGCGTGCTGCCCAACGCGCCCGGATCGGTCGTCGCAGTGGCGTTGAACAACACCGCGGAGAACAAGACCGACGCGTTCGTCGAGCTCGGCGTCGACTACGCGCCCGGTCGGTGTCCGACGACCATGACGCAGTCATCGCGACTGACCGTCCGGTTGGCGAACCGGGCGCCGGCCGACCTGCCACGCGTGGGTGACAACTACAACGACAAGTACGCCCCCGGTGCCGATCCCGGGGAGACGGTCGAACTGGTGCACATCTACGCACCGGTCGGCGCGAACTTCGGCTCGTCGACGATCGACGGCAGGCCCGCGCCGCTGTATCTGGGGACCGAGCGGAACCGGCCGGTGTGGTGGACGTACCTGCCCCTGGCCCGTGGTCAGGAGCGCACCATCGACGTGCGGTTCGAGGAGCCGACCATCCTCGGTGTCGAGCCGCAGGTGCGCGTGCAACCGCTCGTCGTCGGCGAGCGCGTCACGATCGTCCCGGACTCCGACTGCCGACCGACATCGGTCGATTCCGAAGCGGTCGCTGAATAGGGTCTGAATCACCGTGCCGACGCGCCGCGTGCGGCGCGGTGCGGATCGGATCTGTCGGTTCCGGGGCTGGGTCGGGCCGGTGCTGGGCGGCTATCCTGCTCGGCATTCGCACGTTGCACGGTATCCATCCGTCGTGCCTCGACCGTGGGGGAGTCTCGATGCCCAAGCGCACCGTCTCGATCGCCGCGCTGGTCGCCGCTTCCGCGGTCGCCGCCGGATCATTGCTCGTCGCGCCGGCACAGGCCAGTGCGCCGGCGTACGGCCCCGAGCCGACGCCGACGGCAACGGCGACGCCGGCACCGACGCCGACGCCGACGCCCACCCCGACGCCCACCCCGACGCCGACGCCGACGCCGCCGCGCGTATGGCCGAACCCCGAGCAGCCGCGGGTCGTGGGCGGCGGGACCGTCGTCATCGTCGGCCAGGAGACCGCTGCACAGTCCACACCGCGCAAGTTGTTGCAGCCGATGGGCGCGAGTGCCGCGAAGGGTCAGAAGGTCTCGGTCAGGCGCGGCGCGGTGCTCGCCTTCGTGCCGACCCGCTTGCGTCCGGGGGTCCGCTACGTCGTCAGCATCCAGATCAACGGCCGGTGGGTGACCACGGGAACGACGACGGTGACCGACTCCCGGGGCGAGGCGAAGATGACCGTCATCCGGATCACGCGCAACGGCACCTTCCCGATCCGGCTGGCCAGCGGCGGGGATTCGCGGTCGCCGTACTTCTTCACCGCCGCGGTCTCCGCCGCTGGTCGGGTCTCCTAACCGCGCAGGACCTGGTGTCGCGCGTCTGAAGCTCGCTCACCGGCGGCGTGGGGCAGGATCTCGTCTTCGCCGCCGGTGTTGAGGTTGGGTCCGGTTCCGCGGCCTGCGAACCGGGTCGAACCTCAACACCGGCGCACTTCCCAGCAGTCCGCCCGTTCCGTGAACGGACCTCAGCCGCCGGACCTAGTCGACCTTCGCGGCCAGTCCGGTCGCGGCGACGCCGGCGACGGCGGCCGCCTCGTCGGCGTCGCTGAGGTCACCGGAGACGCCGACCGCGCCGATGACGTGACCGTCGTCGAGGACGAGCACGCCGCCGGGGACGGGCACCAGCGCGCCACCGATCGCCGACGTCGCGGCGGAGATGAAGTACGGCTGCTGCTCGGCGCGGTTCATCAGGGCGCGTGAGCCAAGGCCGAAGGCGAGCGCGCCGTAGGCCTTGCCGTGCGCGATTGCGAACCGACCGATCGCGGAGTCGTCCTGCCGCTCCGCGGCGACCAGGTGCCCGCCGGCGTCGAGCACGACGACCGTCAGCGGCTTCAGCCCGCGGGTGGCACCGTCGGCCTGTGCGGCGGCGATGATCGTCCGGGCGGTGGACAAGGTGAGCGTCATGCGGGTGCTCCTTCGGTGCGGGGCCGCGCTGCGGCCGTGGTTCGGGCCTTCTTGGCGATGCGTCGGGCGTGCAGGATCGGTTCGGTGTACCCGGAGGGCTGGTCGATGCCGTGGATCAGCAGGTCCCGGGCGGCGAGGAACGCGTCACCGTCGAAGGCCGGGGCCATCGGCTCGTAGGCGGGGTCGTCCGCGTTCTGCGCGTCGACGACGATCGCCATGCGCCGCAGCGACTCCTCGACGTCGTCACGGCTGACGACACCGTGCAGCAGCCAGTTCGAGACCAACTGCGAGCTGATCCGACACGTGGCACGGTCCTCCATGAGCGCGGTTCCGTGGATGTCGGGCACCTTCGAACAGCCGACCCCGGCATCGACCCATCGCACGACGTAGCCCAGCGTGCTCTGCACGTTGTTGTCGAGTTCGGCGCGAACGTCGTCCGGCGACCAGCTGCGCCGGTCGCCGAGCGGGATCACCAGCAGGTCGGCGTGGTCGGCCCGCGGTCCGCCCGCCGCGATCTGCCGTTGGCGGTCGGCGACGTCGACGCGGTGGTAGTGCAGCGCGTGCAGCGTCGCCGCGGTGGGCGACGGCACCCACGCGCAGCTCGCGCCGGCGAGCGGGTGGGCGACCTTCTGGGCGACCATGTCGGCGAGGTCGTCCGGCGCCGCCCACATGCCCTTGCCGATCTGCGCCCGGCCGGGGAACGCGTACGCCAGCCCCAGGTCGACGTTGCGGTCCTCGTAGGCGCCGATCCAGCGCTCGGCCTTCATGTCCGCCTTGCGGACCATCGGGCCGGCGTACGTCGAGGTCCGGATCTCGTCGCCGGTGCGGTCGAGGAAACCGGTGTTGACGAAGGCGTCCCGGTCCGCCGCGACGGCGATGCACGCGGCGAGGGTGACCGACGTTCGGCGCTACTCG
>CAYMNG010000009.1:0-2913 GCA_964391765.1 uncultured Bifidobacteriaceae bacterium
ATCGACCCGGCCAAGGTCACCCGCTCGGCGCTGCAGAACGCCGCGTCGATCGCCGGGCTGTTCCTGACGACCGAGGCGGTCGTCGCGGACAAGCCGGAGAAGGCGGCCCCGGCCATGCCGGGTGGCGGCGACATGGGTGGCATGGACTTCTAGTCCACCCCCCGAACGCGCAGCGGGCGGGCTCCCCCACAAGGGGGGTCCGCCCGTTTCGTGTCCGCTCACCCCGGCCGGTGGCCCGGTGAGTCGGGCACGCGTTTCCTGTCACGGGCGTGACCCCCGGCCGGCTCCGGTCGGGGCCCGGGCCGCGGCCGCGCGGTGGGTGCGCCGGTGGCCTATCGTCGGCTGTCGTGGGGGCGCCGGTCGACGTGCTGTTCGTGTGCACCGCCAATGTCTGCCGATCGCGGGCGGCCGAGGCGGTGCTGGCGGCGCGGGTTCGACCGGCCGGTCTCGCCGACGTGGTGCGCGTTCGGTCGGCCGGGACGCAGGCCTGGCCGGGGGAGCCGATGTGCGCGCAGGCCGTCGCCCGGGTCGGGTCGCCGGCACGGGCCGACGGCGCGCGGGAGCTGACCGCGGCGGACCTGGCCAGGGCCGACCTCGTCCTCGCGCTGGACCGCACGCACCGCTCGGTCTGCGCGCGGCTGCTGCCGGCCTGTCGGCCGCGGTTGTTCACCCTGCGGCACGCCGCGGCGCTCGCCGACGTCGTGGTCGCGACGCTCGCGGCCGGGCAGGTCCCGCCCGGCAGTCCGCCGCTGCCGGCGGACCGGTGCGCGCGGATCGGCTGGCTGATCGCTGAATTCGACGCCGCTCGCGGGGAGCTCGCCGGCGCGCCGGACGCTGACGCGGACGTCGTCGACCGGCACGGGCCGGACCCGCACGACGCGGTCTTCGCCGAGATCACCGACGCCGTCGCGGCCCTCGTCGACGCGTTCGCCGCCATCGCCTCCTGCCGCACGTCCCGCTAACTGGGACGCTGTGCACGAACACCCGGACATTTCGGGCACTTCGTGCCGTTTGTCCCGCTTCCTGGGACGTCGTACACGAACACCGGACATTTCGGGCACTTCGTGCCGCATGTCCCAGGAAGCGGGACAAACGACGGGCCGGGCGGGACGGGCATGACCCGGATATGTCCGCGCGAAGGGGTGATTCCGCTTGCGTTGCACAATGTGAGATCACCACCATTGCTCCGGCCCCAGGGCACGCCGGATTCCGGCTGAAAAACGGCCCGGGGTGCCGCTGAAGGGCGACGTCGAGGGCGACGTCGACGGGCCGACCGGGGGAGGCAGCGCATGAGCATCGCGGTTGCCGCGAAGCCGGCGATCGAGCCGGCGGTCGAGTTCGCGGTGCTCGGCCCGTTCCGCGTCCGGATCGACGGCGACTGGCGCACCCCGCCCACCCGGCAGATCGCCCGGGTCGGCACGATCCTCGCCGGCTGGCCCGGCGACGTCGTCGAACTGGACCGCATCATCGCCGGCGTGTGGGGAGCCAAGGCGCCGGCCACGGTCCGCAACACCCTCCAGGTCCACGTCAGCCACCTGCGTCGCCTCGTCGGCCGCACCCTGGTGCGCAGCCACGACGACGGCTACGCCCTCGACGTCCCCCTCCACGCGGTCGACGCCGAGCAGTTCGTCGAGGCCGTGCACGAGGCCGCCCGGCTGCGTCGGCGCGAGCACTTCGCCCGCGCCGCCGAAGTCCTCGACCAGGCGATCGGCCGCTGGCGCGGCACCCCGTATGTCGACGTCTCCGACCCCGATCTCACGGCCCGCCGCGAGCGGCTGGCCGAACTGCGCGACCAGGCCCGCGAGGACCTGCTGGAGTGCCGCCTGGATCTTGCCCGCGACGGGTTCGCCCTG
This sequence comes from uncultured Bifidobacteriaceae bacterium, assembly GCA_964391765.1. GTDB lineage: Bacteria > Actinomycetota > Actinomycetes > S36-B12 > S36-B12 > UBA10649. Next base: position 1,854 of record CAYMNG010000009.1, read on the forward strand.
GCCGACGTCGTCGCCGACGCGAAGGAACTGGTCGCCCGGCAACCGCTGCGCGAGAAGGGTCACGCCCTGCTCGTGCGGGCCCTCGCGGCCGCCGATCGGCCGGCGGAGGCCAGTGCGGCGTACGAGGCCGCGGCCGCTCACCTGCGCGAGCGCCTGGGCCTGGATCCCGGGCGCACCCTGGTCGACGTCCACGCCCGGGCCCTGGCCCGCGACGACACCCTGCTCCCGCGGGCGATGCGCACGGTCCGGCTGCTGCCCGACCCGCGCCCGGCGGACGCGATCGCCGCGACCGCCACCGCGACCGCCGCCACCACCACGGACCCAGCCACCACCGCCGCCACCGCCGCCGCCGTGGCCCGCATCCGCGAGACCGTGGTCGACCTCGGGGCGCGGACGGTGACCCTCGTGACGGCCGATCCGGCCTGGGCGCGCGCGGTCGCCGTCGCCGCCGGCACGGCGCTGGCCGACGATGTGCCCACGGGCTCGGTCGTCCTCGACGCCTCGACCACCGCCGTGGCCGACCTCTCGCCGGCCGCGATCGCCGCCCGTGCCGGCGTCGGCGACCTGGCCGGTCTGGCGGTCGTGCTCGCCGGTTGGACGACCGCCGCCAACGCCCTGGCCGCCGTGCTGGCGACCGGCCCGTCGGGGGTGTTCGTCCTGGTCGCCGATCGGGCCCTCGGACTGGGCACCGAGGTCGTACTGTGGGACGCCGCGCCGGCCGGCGCCGACCGTGTCCACCAGCGGGGAGCCTGACGTGGAGTTGCGCGACTACCTGCGGGTGCTGGCCAAGCACTGGCTGGCGATCGGGCTGATCACCGTGCTGGTCACCGGCGCGGTGGCCACGTGGACGTTCCTGCAGCCGAAGGTCTACACGGCCACGGCGCAGATGTTCGTCGCGATCGCCGGCGGCTCGGACGCTGCCAGCCAGACGACCGGTGCGACCTACACGATGCAGCGCATCACCTCCTACGTCCAGCTGATCAAGAGCCCGCAGGTCCTGCAGCCGGTCATCGACGAGCTCGGCCTGAACGTGACGGTCGACCGTCTTGGTGACTCCGTC
>CAYMNG010000009.1:2923-4524 GCA_964391765.1 uncultured Bifidobacteriaceae bacterium
AACCCGGTCGACACCGTGTTGATCAACGTGTCCGCCAGCGACACCGACCCGCAGGAGGCCGCCGACGTCGCGAACGCCGCGGCCGTCCAGCTCGGTGCGGTCATCGCCGAGCTGGAGTCCAGCGCGGCGGGCAACGTCGTGCCGGTCAAGGCGACGCTGACCGACCCGGCCCAACCGCCGCTGAGCCCGAGCAGCCCGCGCACCCGCGTCAACCTCATCCTCGGCGTCCTCATCGGCCTGGGCCTGGGCGTGGGGTTCGCCTTCCTGCGCGACAGCCTGGACACCACGGTCAAGAGCCCGGACGACCTCGCGGAGCTCACCGGGGCGATGCCGATCGGCGTGATCGCCTTCGACTCCGACGCGACGAGCAAGCCGCTGATCGCCTTGGACCAGCGCTCGACCCGCGCGGAGGCCTTCCGCACGATCCGCACGAACCTGCAGTACGTCGACGTCGACAACCCCCCGCGGGTCATCGCCGTCACCAGCGCGATCCCCAGCGAGGGCAAGACGACGACGTCGCTGAACCTGGCGATCACGATGGCCCAGGCCGGCAAGCGGGTCGTCCTTGTCGAGACGGACCTGCGCCGGCCCAAGACGAGCACCTACCTGGGCGTCGAGTCCGACCTCGGGCTGACCGATGTCCTGGCCGGGCAGACGAAGCTGGCCGACGCCCTCCTGCCGTGGAACCGGGACCTGCTGACCGTCCTGCCGGCCGGGCACACCCCGCCCAACCCGAGCGAGCTCCTGGCCAGTCAGCAGTTCGCCCAGGTGCTGGCGCAGTTGCGGACCGACTTCGACCAGGTCGTCGTCGACGCGACGCCGCTCCTGCCGGTGACCGACGGCGCGATCGTCGCGAAGGCCGCCGACGGCGCGGTCCTCGTCGTGCGGTTCGGCCGCACGTCCCGCGAGCAGGTCGCCGCGAGCCTGGCCGCCCTCGACCAGGTCGGCGCGCGCCTGCTGGGCACCGCGTTGAACTTCGTGCCGACCGGCCGGCGCGGGTACGGGTACGGCTATCGGCACGGGTACGGGTATGGGGGTTACGGTGCTGAAGATGGAACTGCCGCCGCGCGCGGCTGACGTGCTGGCCGACCCGGCGCCGGGCGCTACGCCGGCCGCAACCGCGCCGGCCGCCACGCCGGCCGCACCGGCGTCGGCCGACGTCGCCGCATCGGCCCACGTCGCGCCGACGGCCCGGATCTGGCACCTGGCCCAGGTCCGCGAGGACGCCCGCGTGGGGGAGAACGTCGTCGTCGGGCGCGGGGCCTACGTCGGCCCGGGCGTCCAGGTCGGGGACAACGCGAAGATCCAGAACTACGCGCTGGTGTACGAGCCGGCGGTCCTGGGCCCGGGGGTGTTCGTCGGACCGGCCGCGGTCCTGACCAACGACCGGCTCCCGCGCGCGGTGAACCCCGACGGTTCGCAGAAGTCCGCGGCGGACTGGGAGCCGGTCGGGGTGCGGGTCGACGAGGGCGCGTCGATCGGTGCCCGCGCGGTGTGCGTGGCCCCGGTGCGGATCGGCGCGTGGGCGATGGTCGCGGCCGGCGCGGTCGTCACCGCTGACGTCCCCGCCTACGCGCTCGTCGTCGGGGTCCCGGCCCGCC
>CAYMNG010000009.1:4534-28535 GCA_964391765.1 uncultured Bifidobacteriaceae bacterium
CGGGTCGGCTGGGTCGGGCGCACCGGCGCCCGCCTGGTGCCCGACCCGGCCGGCGACACGGACCCCACCGGCGCCGACCCGGCCGGCACGTTCCGCTGCCCGGACACCGGCGCCGGGTACCGCCAGATCGGCGAGGCCCTGGTCGAGATCGAGGTCGCGTGATCCCCGCCGCGCACCCGATCATCGGCGACGCCGAGCGGGCCGCCGTCGACGCCGTGCTGCGTTCGGGCATGCTCGCCCAGGGGCCGGAGGTCGCCGCCTTCGAGACGGAGTTCGCCGCCCAGGTCGTCGCCGGCAGCACCTGCGTCGCGGTCAACTCCGGCACCTCCGCCCTGCACCTGAGCCTGTTGGCCGCCGGCATCGGCCCCGGCGACGAGGTGATCGTGCCGAGCTTCACCTTCGCCGCGACCGCGAACGCCGTCGCGCTGACCGGCGCGACGCCGGTCTTCGCCGACATCGAGCCGGCCTCGTTCTGCCTGGACCCGGCCGCGGTGCGGGCCGCGATCGGTCCGCGCACCCGCGCGGTCATGCCGGTCCACCTGTACGGGCACCCGGCCGCGCTGGTCGAGTTGTCCGCGCTGTGCGCCCAGGCCGGGCTGTTGCTGCTGGAGGACGCCGCCCAGGCCCACGCCGCGAGCCTGGCCGGCCGCCCGGTCGGCACGTGGGGGGCGGCCGGGTCGTTCTCCTTCTACCCGACGAAGAACATGACCGCCGGCGAGGGTGGGATGGTCGTCACCGCCGACGCCGACCTCGCCCGCCGGGTGCGGCTGTTGCGCAACCAGGGTCAAGAACGCCGGTACGAGAACGAGATCGTCGGCCTGAACAACCGCATGACCGACGTGCACGCCGCGATCGGCCGGGTGCAGCTGACCCGGCTGGCGGAGTGGACCGCGACCCGTCGGGCGACGGCCGCGATCTTCGACGCCGAACTCGCCGGCGTCGTCGTCCCGCCGGTCGCCGACGGCGCGGTGCACGTCTACCACCAGTACACGATCCGGGTGCCCGGCCACGACCGGGACCGGTTCGCCGCCGAGCTCGCCGCCCGCGGCGTCGGCTCGGGGGTCTACTACCCGATCCCGACCCACCGGCTGCCGGCCTTCGCCGACACCGCGGACCTGCCGGTGACGCAGGCGGCGGCAGAGCAGTGCCTGTCGCTGCCGGTGCACCCGGCGTTGTCGTCGTCCGATGTCGAGCAGATCGTGGCGGCCGTCAACGCCGTCGCGGGGGCGGGAGCCTGACATGCCGAGTCTGAGAGCGGGCCTGGTCGGCCACGGCGCGATGGGCCGCAACCACGCCCGGGTCCTGGCGGAGCTGGACGGGGTCGACTTCGTCGGGATCGTCGACCCGATGGCCAAGAACGCCCGGGCGAACGTCTACGACGACCTCGAGGACCTCCTGGCCCGGGGGATCGACTACTGCGTCGTCGCGGTGCCGACGGCGCAGCACGAGGCGATCGGGCTGCGCCTGGCCGCGGCGGGGGTCCACGCGCTGGTGGAGAAGCCGCTGGCCCAGGACGTCGCGGGCGCGGCCCGGCTGGTCGAGGCCTTCGCCGCCGCCGGCCTGGTCGGCGCGGTCGGCCACATCGAGCGGTTCAACCCCGCGCTGTGGCACGCCCGGCGCCGGATGGCCGACGGCGAACTCGGGGAGATCCTGCAGATCACCACGCGCCGACAGGGCCCGTTCCCGGCGCGGATCGCCGACGTCGGCGTCGTGAAGGACCTGGCGACCCACGACATCGACCTGACGGCGTGGGTCGCGCAGAGCCCGTTCGTGCGGGTGTCGGCGCAGGTGGGGCACCGGTCGGGCCGCGAGCACGAGGACCTCGTGTCGGTCGTCGGTCACCTGGCCGACGGCACGATCACGAACCACATCGTGAACTGGCTGTCCCCGTTCAAGGAGCGGGTGACGGTGATCACCGGGGAGAAGGGCGCGTTCGTCGCGGACACGCTGCACGCGGACCTCACGTTCCACGCGAACGGGGTCGTGCCCACGCAGTGGGAGGACGTCGCCCGGTTCCGCGGTGTCAGCGAGGGGGACGTCATCCGGTACGCGATCGCCAAGCCGGAGCCGTTGCGTTCGGAGCACGAGGCGATGCGCGACGCGGTCCTGGGCCTGCCCTCGGACGTGGTGACGATGGGCGAGGGCCTGCGCACGGTCGAGGTCGCTGAGGCGATCTTGCGCAGTGCGCGCGGGCACGCGACGGTCGAGGTCGAGCAGGGGGCACGGTGAGGATCACCGTCGTCGGCCTGGGCAAGATCGGCCTGCCGCTGGCGGTGCAGTACGCGCACAAGGGCCACGAGGTGATTGGCGCGGACGTGAATCCCGCCACGGTGGACCTGGTGAACGCGGCGACCGAGCCGTTCCCCGGCGAGCACCTGCTGGCCCAGCGGCTGGCGCAGGTGGTGGCGGCGGGCCGGCTGCGGGCGACGACGGACACCGCGGCCGCGGTCGGCGCCTCGGACGCGGTCGTGGTGGCGGTGCCGCTGTTCGTCGACGACGACGCGGTGCCGGACTTCGCCGCGATGGACGCCGCGACGACCGCAATCGGCGCGGGTCTGGCCCCGGGCACGCTGGTGTGCTTCGAGACGACGCTGCCGGTGGGCACGACGGCTACCCGGTTGACGCCGATCCTCCAGGCCGGCAGCGGGTTGACGGTGGGGGTGGACCTGTTCGTGGCGTTCAGCCCGGAGCGGGTGTTCACCGGCCGAGTCTTCGCCGACCTGCGCCGGTACCCGAAGCTAGTCGGCGGCGTGGACGCGGCCAGTGCCCGGCGGGCGGTGGCGTTCTACGAGTCGGTGCTGGACTTCGACGACCGACCGGACCTGGCCCGCCCGAACGGGGTGTGGGACCTGGGGTCGGCGGAGGCCGCGGAGCTGGCGAAGCTGGCCGAGACGACGTACCGGGACGTGAACATCGGCCTGGCCAACCAGTTCGCCCGCTACGCCGACCGGATCGGGGTCGACGTCTACCAGGTCATCGAGGCGTGCAACTCCCAGCCGTTCAGTCACATCCACCAGCCCGGCATCGCCGTCGGCGGGCACTGCATCCCGGTGTATCCGCGGCTGTACCTGTGGAACGACTCGGACGCGACGATCGTGCGGGCCGCCCGCGCCGCGAACGCCGACATGCCCGCCTATGCGGTCGACGTCCTCGCCCGCGACCTCGGCGACCTGGCCGGCACGACCGTCGTCGTGCTCGGGGCCGCGTACCGTGGCGGGGTGAAGGAGACGGCGTTCTCCGGGGTGTTCCCGCTCGTCGCCGAACTCGCCGCGCGGGGCGCGAGGCCCGTCGTGCACGACCCGTTGTACGCCGACGAGGAACTGCGCACGCTCGGCCTGACCCCCTGGCACCGCGGGGACCGGGCCGACGCGGCGATCGTGCAGGCCGACCACGCGGAGTACGCGAACGTACGCGACTGGGGCGTCCCCGTCGTGCTTGACGGGCGGAACGTACATGATCGTGGCTTCATGGGCATCTCGCGAGTCGCGCACGACGGTGAGTGACGTGCTCCCGCGCAGTCCGACGTTGGCGATTGGGTCGAGCAACACCGCAGGGCAAGCGACCGCGGTCGCGCGCGCCGTCCGCTCGACTCTCGGTGTAGACGCGTTCTCGTTCGCGACCTGGCGGCCACCCGGCGTGAACATGGATGGTGCAACCGACTTTCGACTTCCACATCACCGGATACGTCCGCTCCTCATTCGACGGACTGTCGCCTTGCGCGTGTTGAGGCATTCGACGCATGTACTCAGTGAATCGCTCGGCTCCCCGTTGGGCGACTCGCGAACATCGAGTCTCGCCGACGACGCCGATGACCTGCTCGAACGTGGGCTGTCCCTGGCGTGCCTCTTCCACGGCAGTGACATCCGTAGCCCATCCCGGCACATGAGTCGCATTCCGGACTCCTACTTCCGTCTGGGATCGGCCAACTGGCGAGAGGACCTCGAGACTACGACTGGGCGACGCCGTCACCTCGCCCAGTCGATGGGCATTCCGATTTTCGTGACCACGCCGGACCTGCTGCTAGATCTTCCTGAAGCCACGTGGATGCCGGTCGTCATCGACCCAGGACAGTGGGAGTCGACGTCGCCTCCTGACCTTCGACGTCGACCTCGAGTGCTGCATCTGCCGAGTCGACGCGTGCCGCCGATCAAGGGATCCGATGTCATCGACCCGGTTCTCCGTGAACTGAACGAGTCCGGGGCGATCGACTACGTGTCTCCCGGACACGTTGATTTCCACCGTATGCCTGAACTGGTAAGGCGTGCCGATGTCGTTGTCGACCAGGTGAGGAGTGGCTCTTTTGGTGTGGCAACGTGTGAGGCGATGGCCGCGGGCCGTGTGGTCGTCTCGGCCTTGGCCTCAGACGTTGCCGATGCGATTGACGCGACGGGGATGCCGCTGCCGCCCTTCGAAGCGTCAACGAGCATCGACTTCGCGGAGACGATGCACCGCATTCTGGACAGTCCGGAGGCAGCGTTGGCGAGGGCAGCACTCGGGCCAGACTACGTACGACATGTCCACGATGGACGTCAGTCCGCAGTTGTGCTCGGTCCCTTCCTGGGGATTCACGACGTGCAGCGCTATTGACCTGATCCCGGCTGAGGGCCTTCGGGCGCCGCTGCCCGTCCGGCCAGTCGGACGGCCCAGACCGCGAGGACGGCCGTGAACGCGGAACTGGCGACGACGAGCACCCCTGTTGTTGTGGCTGTTCGCAGGAGCAGCAACACGCCGCAGCCGATCGTCGCGGCCAACATGAAAGGCCCGGCAAGCCGCAGCCACGACGTGGTCGCCACGCCACTCAGCCTGAAGACCCAGATAGTGAAATAGATCGAGATGCCGACACCAACAAGTGAGTAGAGCGCAGTTCCCAGCAGCGGCGATCCGGCCCACAGTCCAACCCACAGGGCCACGATCCTCGCACCGAACTCGACGAACGCAAGGATGAACAGGATGCCGAGCCGGTCTCGCACAGTCGCGTACGAACTGATCGGTGACGACACGAACTGAAGCGCGATCCACGGTGCGCAGATGCTGGCGACCACCCCCGCCTCGCGCCACTCGGGTCCGAAGACGAGGGCGAACAGTTCCGGGCCAGTCGCGAAGACCAGTACGAAGACCGGAGTGGAGATCGCCAGCAGAACGGCAGCGAGTCGACCGACTATCGACCCCGTGTCCGCTCCCGCACGGTGGAGGGCTGCGACGCGTGGGTAGAAGACGCGCGCGACCGCTTGTCCGACGAGCGCGCCGGGTACGGCGAGCATCCGCAGGGCTAGGGCGAAATACCCAGCGAACTGAGCCCCGTAGAGTAGTGAGACCACCGCGACGACACTGCTGACGGATGCCGCGTTCAGCAACGCGGGGATCAGCAGGTGGGTCGGCATCCGGCGCCACTGGATCGCCCGTCGGACGAGCAGGCGAATTCCGAACCGCTGCGCGAGCCCGACACCACGAAGCAGCATGATGACCGACGCGGCGCGACCGGCCAACTGCCCAATCACGAGGCTCGACTCGGACGGTGCGATTGCCCCGAGGCCGACCTGGCTCCCGCCCAGCACGACCGAACTCGCGACAGTGCTCGTTGCAATGCGAGAGAACGATCCGATCCGCGAGTGGAGGGCAACGAGCGCACTCCAGATTGCAGTGACCCAACCGATCAATGCAGCGCTGATGATCGGGCCGACGGCCCGCGCTTCGGGCTGGATTGCGATCGTGATTACGGCGAAGGCGGTTGTCGCCGCGAAGATCCCAGACGCGGCAGCGATCGACGCGTGGGTCAACTGCCGCGCTTCGTCATCGCTCTCGGCGAGGGGGATCGCTGCTTCGAGGCGGAGTGTCATCAGGACAGCCAGGATGTTCCCCCACGCCAGTACCGTGGAGAAGCCGCCAAAGACATCAGGATCGTACAGTCGAGCAGTTGCGACGCCCGCGACGAGTTGAACGAGTTGGCTTACGACCACGGCGCCTGATTGGACGGAGACATCACGGGCCCACCCGCTCCGGGCAATCGAGAGCCACCTCATCCTCGATGCCGCCCCGACAGCCGGTGATGTGCCGAGCCTGTGGGTTCCCGTGCGGCCGAGCCAGGCGTCGGTCGTCCGGGGGTCGCGGGACTGAGGGGCCGCGTGCACTGCGCACCAAGAGCGACGAAGTACGCGAGTGCGAGCCAGAACGGCTGGCTTTGCAGTGTCGAACTCGACGCAAGGCTCCAGGCCGCAAGTGCCGCCAGTCCGGTGATGATGACTCGACTGGCTTGGACATCGAATTCGCTTGTTGAACGACGGAGGCGCACTGACGCGAAAAGCAGTGTGGATGCCGTCCAAACCAGCGCGCCGAAAACGATGATCCCGTATTGCGCCAAGACTTCGAGACCCATGTTGTGAGGATTCGAAAACGCACTTCCCTGCCAGCCTTCACTGGACTGTGCAGCAAGGATTTCGATCGATCCAGCACCACGACCGAGACCGCCGGAGTCGATCGCCTCGGTCAATGTGAAGAGCGACAGATCGACCCGGCCTTGGTCCGATGGCGCTATGTGAAGGCCCAGTTGCGGCGCCAGCTCGCCGAGGAAGATCAGAAGACCCGCCGCAAGTGCCAAGGCGAGACAAGTCGCGACAACGATCACGCGGAACTTGCGGGAGCGCGTCGCGGCACGTGAGCCACTCGCAAGCGCGAGCCACACTGCGACCAGAATGACGCCACCGAGAATCCCGGTTCTGCTTTCCGCCTTCCAGAGCAGGAACGCCCAGAGTGCTACGAAAGTTGCGCGCAGCACCGCGGCTTTGGCCGGGCGGAGGGCAAACAACACGATGGGCATCGACACGAGGAGGTACGCGGCGTAGTCATTGGGGTTGTTGAACGTTGAGGCAACCCATTCGAACTCCTGCCGAGTCCCGAGGTACGGGAGAGCGGCGGTGTAGAACGACCCGGGAAGGTGGGTTCGAGATCCGACCTCCCAGGCAGCGACGGCTGCCGTCGCGGCGAAGCCGAAGGCCCATGCCCTGGCAAACACCGTGATGAGCATCGGATGGCGCCGGATCAGTCGTACTGCAGCAGCCGCTGCAGCGAGGCTAAGCGCCGCAGAGAGATACTCGCTGGCGCCGCTCTCCAGATCGGGTGTCCACAGCAGTGAGACCAAACCCCACCCGAGGAACATTAAGACGAACACGAAGAACGCCCGCTCGACTCGAGCTATTGGGGTGCGTGGTCCCTTCGAAAGCACGGCCCAGACGACTACGGCCGACGAAAGTAGTCGGAATGCCGAGAGTTGCGTTGGCACGCCGATACTGGCCGGACCGAGGTATGACCCAATCGCGGCCGAGATGACGAACAAAGCGAAGACGAACGTGAGAGGCCTCGGCGGCGCTGCTGGAATGCGGTACCCATGGACGTGATTCGGGAGTTCAGAGCCGCTCACGATCGTCATCGGCTGCATGTGCACCTCAGCCGTGGAGCCGCCGGAGTCGGCCGGAGGCGCGCGCGCTGTCGTTCGCTACCCGGCGGCGCTATCGCATTGGGGCCCAGCCTCAATCGACGTGTTGATGATCGCGCAGCGTCGAACGGTCTCTCCCCCGTTGGGATCGATGAAAGAGGTTCGACCGATCGATCGCTATCTGAAAGCGGCGTGCAGAATCGGACTGGCCAAGGGTCGCTTGAATCGCCCCGTGAGGCTGCGGTCGCCGCTTGGAAACGCGCGTGCAATGAGGCGATAAGGCGAGGCAGTTGCCCAGGGCTCCAGCGTTCGTGAACGGCAATCTGCCGAACGACGTGAAGGCACGACGACCGTGGCGCGGTCGCGAAGGTAGCAGTCGCCGTGATGCTCCACTGGGCGCCGACTGGTGAGCGCGGGCTTTGAGGTTCGCCGTAGACATCGCCGGCGAGCCGGCGCCAGGGATCCGGCACGCGGCACCGGCGTTTCGCCACCGCTACGAATGTCGTCGCGCTTTGGGACTGCGACGCGGAGTACGAGGTGGCCATTCCCGCACCACGGTGAATGCCGACGCCGCGCCCCGTGTACGGGGACTCAAGGCACATCGACGCTAGCCTCCCCCCACCAAAACCCGCGCAATCCGACCAGCCGCACCACCAGCACCGAACGGCGCCGAACGGAGCGGACCCGACCTGACGCGCAGCACGACATCCCCGAACTGCGGGTCACTCACGGCGAAGCACAACCGGTTCCAACCACCCTCGAGGGTCTCCGGCCACTCGGTCTCGGTGCGGATCGTCGTACACGGCACCTGCAGGAGGAACGCCTCCTTCTGCAGGCCCCCGGAATCGGTGACCACCGCCCGTGCGGACTGTGCGGCGTGGATCAGCGAGGAGTAGTCGAGCGGATCGATCGGGGTAATCGCGCCGGCGGCGAGAGCGATCCCCGCATCGTGCGCCTTCACACGCAGGCGAGGATGAGCCGGCAGGACGACCGGCAGGGGGAGACCGGCTAGGGCGGTGATGACCTCGCGCAAGCGGTCAGGATCGTCGGTGTTGTAGGGCCGGTGGATCGTCGCGAGGATGAACTCCCCGTCAGGGAGGGCGTCCGGAGGTGGGTTGTTGCGAAAGCGGTCCGCCGTCCGCAGGCAGATGTCGGCCATCACGTCACCGGTCAGTACGGCTCGCTCCGACAGGCCTTCGTGGCAAAGGTGATCCATCGCCGTCTGCGTCGGGGCGAGCAGCAGGTCGGCGGCGTGATCGGTGAGCACCCGGTTGTGCTCCTCGGGCATGCCGCGGTTGAACGAGCGGAGCCCTGCCTCGACGTGGGCGACGTGCATCCCGCGCTTCACCGCGGCGAGGGTCGCCGCCAAGGTGCTGTCGGTGTCGCCATACACGACGACGGTGTCCGGGTCCAAGGAGACCAGGACCGGGTCGATCGATCCGATGATTGCTGCGGTCGTCTGCGCGTGCGTGCCGGATCCCACGCCGAGATTGACGTCCGGGGTCGGCAGGCCGAAGTCGTTGAAGATCGCTTCGCTCAATTCGACGTCGTAGTGCTGACCGGTGTGGATTACCGTGTGTCGGGCGTCGGTGAGGCGTAGGGCCTCGGCGACGGGAGCGAGCTTGACGAACTGCGGGCGGGCTCCGACGACGCTGACGATGTGCACGCGTCATCCTCTCGCGGCCAGGGTGGCATACAGGTCGAGAACGCGCTTCTGGGATGCGCCCCAGGATCCGTGCTCGGCCGCCCAGGCGCGTCCAGCGTGCGACATCTGCCCCCAGCGATTGCGGTCGGACAGGGCGGCGCAGATGGCGTCGGCGATTACGGGGACGGCGCGAATGCCGGCAGCTAGCTCGCGAGCGACCTCGCGCCCAGTCACTCTGGCAGGAGAGACTCGAAGGGCCGCGGGTGTCACAACCGCCGAGTGCCCGGTGAGCTCGACCATCGAGGGTGACACGCCTGCACGACTCCGACTTTCGCCCAGGCAACCGGGATCGAACCCTAGCTTCGAGCGCCGGTGGCCCGCGGAAGGCCCACCCCTGCTGCCCGACGGTGCGCTCACCGGATTTTCGACCACGGCTCTGCCATCGGCCGATTCGTGGTTCGTTGAGGCGCGGGCAACGTCATGAGTAGACGCCGGCTTTACGTCGTGTGACGCGCTCGATGAATGACTGACCCATCTTCAGGGCGCGGTATCGGGCGTCCCAGGTGTCGAACTCCTCGGCCCGCCGCGGAGGTTGGGCGAGGTACCTGTCAAGATCGGATTCGGTGATCTCAAGGCGTTCGGCGATTTCGGCGCGGTCATCGTGGAGTGTCTCCGCGGAGTAGGCAGCGGTACGGAGGGCTTCGACTGCTTCCTCTCGGGTGCGTTGTCCGCTGACGATCTCACTGGACAGGTGCGGGCGGCGCTTGTCGTAGCCGAATCGGGTCGGCAGTACATAGCCTTGGAAGAATCGGGTGAAGACCGATTCGTTGTGCTTGGCGCCGTAGTCTCGCCAGTCGATTGCTGATCGCAACTCGGCGATCGCGGCTTGGCGTTCGTAGGGAAGAAGGTTGAGCGGCCGTGCGGTTCGAAGCCGCCGCAACTGCGGGTAGACGAAGTAGTAGTCGGTGAAGGAGATCGTCGGAAACGACCGGAGAGGGCCGTCACCGAACTTCGCGTTGATCGCCTTGAGATTCCGTGCATCCATCGCTGCGTGACCCCACGAAGGGGGAAGGATCCCCTCGGTGGCGGCGTTTCCTCCCGTCACGATCAACCGCGTGTCGCTCGTGATACATGCACGGTACAGAGTGGCGAAGAATGCGTGGTCCTGCGGCGCGTCTTGGTTGGCGACGCCGGATCGAAGGTAAGCGACCTGAAGTCGACGCATGTCTTCCCAGTCGATGACATGCGTTTCCAGTTGCCAACCGGCGAACTCGACAATCCCCTCGATGTTGCTCGTCGACGCTGGGGTGTTCCACCCGGCGTCGACATGGATGACCCGCGGACGGATGCCCCACTCGTGCAGCTTCAACGCTACATACGAACTGTCGACTCCCCCGCTGAGGCCGATGATGCAGTCATGTTCCTTGCCGCGCCCGCTTTCGCGCACCTGGCTAATCCACTCGGCGAGGCGCGGCAGGCCCGACTCGTCGTTGAACCAGGCAGTGCCTTTGCCCGCCTCCATCGCGATGCAATGGTTGCAGCGGCCGTTCCCGTCGAATCGGATAGCCGGGTCGCTGGTGTCCATTACGCAGAACGTGCATTCCCGATACATGTTCGTCCTTCCGAAAGCGGCGAGTTCTGAGAGTGCGAAGGGACCGCGGCGCGCGGCACAGGCTGAACTCGGTCAATGCAGGTGCGGCGATAGGAATCCATGGTGGCTGCTCACCTTGACGAATCGAGTCGACGACATGGCTGGATTCGGGAAGGCGAGCCGTGCGATCGAGCATGTGTGCCTGAGCGCAACGCCTGCCTTGCGCGTGGCACTGCCATTGGTCTACCGCGATCGACGGTGGCCAATGGGCCGTGTGCCGGGCGTCGGTGGACCGCAGTGCCTCGGCGACGGGGGCGAGTTCGACGAACTGCGAGTGCGCCCCGACGACACTGACGATGTGCACGCGTCATCCTCTCGCGGTCAAGGTGGCGTACAGGTCCAGAAGGCGCTTCTCGGATGCCTCCCAGGATCCGTGCTCGGCGGCCCAGGCGCGTCCGGCCTGTGACATCTGCTCCCAGCGTCCGGGGTCAGAGAGAGCGACGCGAATGGCGTCGGCAAGGGCGGCGGAGGTAAAGTCGTGAGCCAGCACGCCGAATTGAGACTGTTCCAGGAATCGCCGATTCGATTCAGTAGGCGTGGCGACGATGGGGAGCCCCGCCATCGCGAATTCAAACAACTTGTTGCCAGCGTTGTCGACGGTGGCGCGCGTAGGAGCATAGGTCACCAAGCCCAATGTCGAATTCGAAATCGCCTTGGTCAACTCCTCGCGGTCAAGCCAGCCGACGTGGTGCACTCGCGACCCGAGGCGACGTTGCGCTTCGGTCCAAACCTCCAGTCGCGGGTCGCGACCCGCGACAACGAGTTCGAGGTCGGGCAGCAGTTCACATGCCTCGACGAGTTGTGGGAAGCAATTCCCGGTGGTACAGGCAGCGGTGAAGAGCAACTGACTGCGGTTGAATGACGGGCGGCAAGATTCAAAATCCGACGACCGGGCCTCATTGCCGACAACGACGGTCAATGGGTTCGAATAGCGAGCCGCGATTGCGTCTGTGGCGGCAACGACTCCGCTTGCCGATCGGTCGGCCGTTCGAAGCAACGAGGCGAGCAGGCGACGAAGTGTCCGGCGTGCGGGGCGGGGGACCCAACTCTTCGAACCGCCGTCGACCAGTTCGACGATGTAATCCTCGTGTGCATCCCAGATCACGGTGTCGCCCCGGCGCGCCAGCCAAATTGCTAGCGGCAGCGACTCAAGTTCGTGAAAGTGCCACACGTCGAACCGGTGCTTCCGCGCGAATTGCCACGAGTGTATCGGTCCCAATACGAGGCGAAGCGGGCGATTGGCAGGGCGTGGTGGGAGCTTGAAGAACTCGATCCCCGAATCACTCGGGATGTCGCCTGCAGCGGCCAGAGATACCTCGTAATGCTCGACGGCCGCGAGACTCCGGCACTCGCGGTGAAAGATTCGGACATCGTCAGCCCGATGCACTGTTGCGACGTGAACGATGCGGGTCGACCCGGATCTCATGCTGTCGCCAAGACCTGAATGCTAATTCTAAGCCTCCTCCGGTCGTCGAGGATCCGTTACGGAAAGTGCTCGGGCGAATGCCGCTAGCGCGACGTCCTTGGAGAAGTTGTGCTCGAAGTACTCTCGCGCCCGTCGTGATCGATCCGAACGGTGGCGCGTTGCGACCACCTTCTCGATGCCACGGGCGAGCGCGCTCGGATCGCCAGGTGGCGTCACGGCGCCGCCTGAACTCCGCACGCAGTGGGCGGTGTCACTGGACTCGTCAACGGATCCGACGACGGGAGTTCCGGCAGCAAGGTAGGTGATGACCTTGCTCGGCACGCTCGTTCGCCCACGCCCCTGCGCGAGAGTAACGAGTGCGACGGTAGCCGCCGACTGCATTCGACTCAGATCTGATCGCGGCTGGAACGGTAGGAAGACGACGTTGTTGAGTCGGCGCTCACGAACGCGGCGCTCGAGTTCCGGCTTGAGTAGCCCCTCGCCTACCAGGACGAATTGAGTCGCGGACTGATCTTGAAGGATGGACGCAGCACCAACCAGCACTTCGGCACCGCTGACCAACCCCATAGTTCCTGCGTAGAGCGCAATCGGGCGGTTGGGGTCCAGGCCATGCTCCAGTGCCCAACTCCCATCGTTCGACATCGGTTGGACTTCATCAGGGTCTAGCCACACAGGGATTACGTCAACCTTTGATTCGGGGACTCCTCGAGCAGTGAGTTGCTCCCGGAAGCCGTCTGAAAGTACAACGATTCGATCGGACGCCTGGTATCCAAGACCGGCGATGCCGTGCGCTGCGCGCTTCGGAATCGAGCCGGGAATCATCCCACTCTCGATCGCGATGTCCGGGTACAGGTCATAGACAACAGAGACGACTGCGGCACCACCCAAACGCGCTCGGAGTGAAGCAAGCAGTGGACCAATCATCGGAAATCCGAAGACGACCACTACATCCGGCCGCCTGAAAGCAAGGGAAGCGGCCGTACCTGCCAATGCCTGTGCGATCATCGCTGATCCACGCACCAGCGCAGTTCTTGACGCTGGCCGCGGGTGGCCACCGCGGACGACGAGATAGCCGTTGCCATTCGATTGCGCGAAGGCTCTCCAACGTTGAGCCGGAAAGTGTGCCGGAGATGGATGCGCTGGAAGGCCAGCACCGACTGCGACGCTGTGGCCATTGTCGGTCAGGTAAGTGGCGAGTTGATCCACCATCACAGCAGTGGGGTGGCGCTCCGGCGGGAACACTTGGGTCAGAATGAGGATTCTCATGGCAGGCCACCGGCCTCGCTTGAACGGTGCGTGGCGAGACTCAACTCGTAACTGTTCATCCTGCGTCCGTCGCCACGCGTCCACTGCTGCACTGGACGAAAGCCAAGGGCCAGGTAGAAGGCGTTTGCGGCGTCGTTATCGTTAGCGTCAGTCGTAAGTGAATAGCCGGCACCACCGCGAGACCTTACGGTTTCGGTGAACGCGCCGACAAGCCTCGCGCCGACGCCGCTTCGCGCACACCTAGGGCGGACCGCCAGACTCATCAGCGACGCAGAAGCACCTCGGGCAACGGGGTCGGCGGATCGAAGCGCAACTGCCAAGGCCTTTGCCTTCCTCGGTGCGCGAACGAACGCCGGCGCCGCAGCCCAGGCATAGCGCAAGAGCCAATCGCGCTTCTGCTCGGATCGGAACTTGGCCAAGTCGGTCGTACCGGCTACCAAGCCGACACATTCGTTCGTCCCGCGTTCAACGGCAGCGAATGCGATTCCCGTCGATGAGGTGACCACATGGCGGTAGAACGTCGTGAGTGTCCGAGGCCCAAGTGAAGTCAGGAAGAACCCGGGGAATGCTTCGCGGTGAACGTCAACGATCGCATTGACATCTCGGAGTGTTGCGGGGCGGATCGGCGCCGTGTCGTTCATCGACTTGTTCCCGTCAATGCAACGAGCGTCCGGGCCACCGTCGCAGCATCCAATCGGAGTGTCCGGCGAGCGACGTAGTCTGCGTACGCCCTGGCCTTCTGCGGTAGAAGTACCTTCTCGTAGTACTGCGCCGGCTCATCGGCTGAGGCCAACAGAGATTCTTCATCGCGCAAGTCGCACGTGATCGGGTCTGTGATGCCGGGACGCACGGAGAGAATCAAGTGGCGATAGTCGGCTGGCCATCTGCTCGCAAACTCCGGCACCTCGGGTCGTGGCCCGACCAATGACATGTCGCCCTTGACGACGTTGACCAACTGCGGCAACTCGTCCAGTTTCGTCGCCCGCAACCGCCGGCCCAATCGCGTGATGCGATCGTCATCGGCCGATGTCACCGACGGGCCGCGCTGGTCGACGCGCATCGTGCGGAACTTGTAGATCGTGAACGGTCGACCGTATCGCCCGACCCTCTGCTGGCGGAAAATCACAGGCCCAGGGCTGTCCATCTTCACCGCAACGGCTATCACCGCGAGGACGGGGCTGAGCACGACGAGAGCGGCGCCGGCGGCGGTGATGTCGACCGTGCGCCGGAGCGCGTCCTCCGCACGTGCTGTTGTCATCTCAACGCCGATCGGATGGCGGCCACGACGCGTTCAGCGTCCGCGTCAGACAGGCCGCTGTGGTTGGGCAGGCTCAGGACTCGGGTCGCTGCCGCGTCTGCGACCGGGTACTTCCTGGCGTCCTGGGTGAAGGTCTTCCAGTGCGTGAGCCGGTGCAAAGGGATGAAGTGCACGCTCGTGCCGATTCCGGCTGCGGCCAACCTGTCGATCACGTCGTCCCGGGTTATGCGGGCGGCATCGGTCACCGTGATGACGAACAGGTGCCAGGCGTGGACCTGACCAGATGGTGCGGATCGAGGAAGTTCGACCGGCAGGTCGTCGAGTTCGCGCAGGTAGTACTCGGCGATGGCTTGACGGCGCTTGTGCATCGCGTCGAGGCGGGCCAGTTGCACGCGTCCGATCGCGGCCGCGATGTCCGTCATATTGTCCTTGAAGCCGGCGGCGACAACGTCGTACCGCCATGCCGGCGTGGGCGCGTGGTAGCGGTCGAACGCGTCGCGATCGATACCGTGCAGGCGCATGGTCCGCGCGCGTGCCGCGGTCGCCGCGTCACGAGTCGTGAGCATTCCGCCCTCGCCGGTCGTCATCGTCTTCGTTGCGTAGAAGCTGAACGCTGCTGCATCTGTGCCCGCACAAGCACCGATGAGGCCGTGCGCGCCAACGGTCGGAAGTGCGTGCGCGGCATCCTCGATGATCGCGATCGGCCGGTCTCCGATCGCCGATCGGACCGCCGGTAGGTCCGCTGCAAGGCCAGCGAAGTGCACAGGGATGACCGCTCTTGTGCGCGCTGTGATCGCGTGCGCCACAGCGTCGGCATCGATGTTCAACGAACCCTTCTCGACGTCGACGATCACCGGAGTCGCTCCCAGGTAGCGAACGACCTCGGCGGTCGCTGTGAACGTCCACGTCGGGACGATCACCTCGTCTCCTGGCTCGATTCCCTTCGCCTCGAGCGCGAGATGGAGTCCGGCTGTCGCGGAGTTGACGGCGACCGCCTCGACATCGCCACCCAAATATCCCGCGAACTCGTCCTCGAACGCCCGCATGTTCGGCCCCGATGTCAGCCAGCCGGACCGGACGGCTTCGGCGGCCGCCTGCGCCTCGGCCTCGCCGACGTCGGGCCGGGCGAACGGGATGAAGTCGGGCACCATCACCTAGGCAGTCTCGCCCAGCGCGCTGGCTGCCGCAGGCGCTTCGGTCCCGGCCGGTGCCACCCGGGTGTGGCTGATCAGGGGGTGGCGGCGGTGCTCGGCGGACTCGCGGGTGCTGACGAGCACTTCGTCGAGTTTCTCGCCGTCGCGTAGGCCGGTGAACACGATGTCGATGTCGCGGCCGGACTTGTCGATCATCTGCCGGGCGACGTCGGCGATCCGGATCGGATCGCCCATGTCCAAGATCAGCGTCTCGCCGTGGTCGCCGATCAAGGCCGCCTGCAGGACCAGGTGGACCGCCTCGGGGATGGTCATGAAGTAGCGGGTGACGTCGGGGTGGGTGACCGTGACCGGCCCGCCGTGCGCGATCTGGAAGCGGAACGCGGTCAGCACGCTGCCGCGACTGCCCAGGACGTTGCCGAACCGCACGCTGAGGTAACGGCTGGGGCCGTACGGGGTCGGGGCCACCGGCATCGCCGCGGTCAGCTGCTCGGTGCGCAGCTTGCTCTCGCCGAGCACGCTCGTGGGGTCCGCGGCCTTGTCGGTGGAGATGTTGATGAACGCGCTCACGCCGGCACGGCGGGCGGCCTCGAGCACGTTGCCGGTCCCCTCGACGTTCGTCTTGCGCGCCTCGTCGGGGTAACGCTGCAGCAGGGGCAGGTGCTTCAGCGCGGCGGCGTGGAACACGATGTCCGGCCGGACCTCGGCCAGCACCTCCTCGACGCGCGCGCGGTCGCGGATGTCGGCCAGGACGAGCGAGTCGGTGTCCAGCAGTCCGCGCCCGTCGATGCTCAACTGGGTGTCGTGCAGACCGGACTCGTCGCGGTCCAGCAGGGCCAAGAACGCCGGGCCGTAGCGGTGCACCTGGCGGGCCAACTCCGAGCCGATCGACCCGCCGGCCCCGGTGATGAGGATCCGCTTGCCCTCCAAGAACTCCCGGATCCCGGTCTCGTCCGTGTCGATCGGGCGCCGGCCCAGGAGGTCCTCCTCGGTCACCTGGGAGATGTCGCCCAGGCGCACCGCGCCGGCGACGATCTCGCTCGTGCTCGGAATCACCCGCAGGCTCACCCCGGCCGCGGTGCACCGACGGTCCAGGTCCAAGAGCAACTCCGACGCGACCCCGGCGATCGCCACGACCAGGATCGCCGCCCGCGTCCGCGCCGCGACCGCCTCGAGGTCCGCCCCGGTGCCCAGCACCCGCAGGGAGTGCCGGTGCAACCGGCGCTTGGCCGGGTCGTCGTCGAGGAACCCGACCGGGGTGAACCGGCCCTGCGGGTCGCGCAGCATCTGCTCGACCAGCTGCCCGCCGGCGTCCCCGGCCCCGTAGACCAGGGTGCGGGTCCCGTCGCCGCGGGCCCACAGCCGTTGACGGCCCGCCCGTAGCGCGAACCGGCCCGCCAGCATCAACGACAGCGCGATGACCCCGCCGATCAGCGGCACCGACCGGGCCGTGCCGGGCTGCGCCACCACGCGGGTGGCGAACGCGATCGCGGTGACGACCGCGACCGTCACCGCCACCCCGAATATCTCGTCGAACGACCCGACCGTGTAGCGGCCGCGGTAGAGCATGAGGCCGAACCCGACGACGACCTGCAGCACCGCGCACAGCACGCCGAGCGCGAGCGACGGGCCGAAGCCGTAGTCCGGGGTGCCGTCGAAGCGCAGCGCGATCGCCAGCGGCAGCGCGACCAGCCAGGAACCCAGGTCCCAGGCGAGCAGGACCGCCAGCCGGACGGAGTAGGAGCGCGAGCGGCGGGTGCCACCGGTCGCGGACGCACCGGGCAGGCGCAGGAAGCCCGCGTCGGTTCGCGTTCCCATCGCCGGCACCCCCTTCACGCGGCATCGCGTGGCCCCACGTCGTTGCAGCGCCCGGATGCCGGACCGCGTTGGTACGCACGGCAACGAGCGTGCCGACGCTACGCCCGATCGCGGATGCCAGCCACCGCGCGACCCCACTGGTCACACCGGTAGCGCCGGCCGGCCTGAACCCGCGCTGAACCCCGGTGTGGCCTGCGGTCGTCTCCCACCGGGACCTCACCGTCACCGACGGCGAACACAGCGCGGCCCGGTACGCCGACGTCCTCGGCCTGTGCCGACTGCGGCGCACGGGCTTCGACGACCACCCGGATGCCGTCGAGTACGCCGGCTACGTGTGCCCACCGCGGAGTCCGTCGTTGACGAGCGCCATCACCGGCCCGCAGCCGGGACGCGAACGCACCAGCGCCTCGCGAAGGAACCGCGCATCCCACTATGGGATTCCGACGGTTACCATCGATCGGTGAGCACTCAGATCGCAGTGCGACTACCCGACCAGATGGTCGCCTTCATCGACACGTTCGTCGCCGCTGGCAAGGTCCCGAGCCGGGCGGCACTGGTCGCATCCGCCGTGGAACGGGAGCTGCGCCGCCTGATCGCGGAGCGGGATGCCGACGTGCTTCGCTCCGTCGGCCCCGATGACGATCTCGACGATCTCGTGACCTGGACGACCGCCAACATCAGCATCGAAGACTGAGCGCGTGCGCGAGATCTGCTTGGTACGACTCGACAAGGCGCGACCGGCGCTCGTGCTGACACGAGACGCTGCTCGAAGCGCGATGACCAAGGTCACTGTCGCTCCGATCACCAGCACGATCAAGGGACTGTCGAGCGAGGTTCTGGTCGGACCGGCCAACGGCCTCGACCACGATGGTGCGGTTTCGCTCGACAACGTGCTGACCGTGCCGGTCACCTCACTCGGCCGCACGATCGGCTATCTCACCACCGCCCAAGAGGCGCAGGTGGCCCGCGCCGTCGTGCTGGCCTACGACCTCGAGATACCCATCCTGGGCTGAGACGTACCGGCTCCGTGATCGGCCACCTGCAGCCACGGCGAACCGGCGGTGGTCACGCGGGTGTGGCCGATCAGCGGGTGCTCGGCGGACTCGCTCGTGCTCGCAATCCCGGCTCGCCCCGACCGCGGTGCGCCGACGGCCTCGGTCCACGAGCACCTCCGACGCGACCCCGGCGATCGCCACGACCGGGATCGACGTCCGCGTCCGTGCCGCGACCGCGACGGCCCGCCCGCAGCGCGAACCGGCCCGCCCGCACCAACCCGCGCTGACCGCCGGCGTAGCCTGCGGTCGACCCCCACGCGCGCATCCGCGGGGGGTCGTCGAAGGGAGCACGCGATGGCGCAGTTCACGACCATCTCCCACCTGGACCTCACCGTCACCGACGTCGAACGCAGCGCGGCCTGGTACGTCGACGTCCTCGGACTGCGCCGGCTGGGGCGCACGGACTTCGACGACCGCATCATGGTCGTGCTCGGGCACAAGGCCAGCGGACTGATCATCGGCCTGAACCAGCACCTCGACCCGGCCGCCGACCGGTTCGACGAGCGGCGGCCCGGCCTCGATCACGTCGGCTTCGCGGTGGCCGACCGCGACGACCTCGACACCTGGCAGGCGCGGCTGGCCGAGCTCGGCGTCGAGCACTCCCCGGTCCAGGACGCGGACTCCGGGGCCGGGACGGCGTTGGTGTTCCGCGACCCGGACAACATCCAGCTCGAGTTCTGGTGGACGCGCCCGCGGTCGTGACCGCGCCGGCGCCGGTCAGTGCTTCGCGCAGAAGAACTCCACCGCGATGCCGTCGGGGTCGTGCGCGGTGACGACCCACGCGTAGGGGGCGTCCTCGACCGGCCCGTGGTCGATGCCGGCGGCCGTCATGTGCTCGGCCCAGCCGCGCAGGTCCTGCTCGGTCGCGCAGCCGATGCCGAGGTGGTCCAGGCCGACGCGGGCGTGGTCGAAGCGGTCGGTGGCGGCGGTGGCGTCGTGCGCGGTGAGCACGAGCATCAGGCCATCGGGCCAGGCCAGCGCGGTGCGCCGCCAGCCGGGAGCGTCCAGCGGGATCGTCGTGGCGTCCCCGAGCAGCGCGGTGTACCAGGCGACGCTGCGGGCGACGTCGGTCACGGTCAACGTCACGTGATGGATCCCGGTGCGGTTCATCGGTGCTCCTTCGGGGGTGCGGCGCGGTTCGGCCCAGCGTAGGCCCGTCGGGGGCGGGCCGGTCGTGCACCGGCGGGTGGCGCGCCGCGCACTCGTCCACAGGCGGCCGACGACCGGCGGTGACGACGCGCGGTCGGACGCACCCTGGCCCGCATGCCCAGCCGCCGACCGGTCACCACCGCACTCGCCGATTCGCGCGGCGTCGTCGTCCGCGCCGACGCCCTCGCCGGCGGGCTCGCCCGCGGCATCGTCGACCGCGACGTCACCGCGGGCCGCCTGACTGCCGCGCATCGCGGCGTGTACCTCGTCCCCGAAGCCGCCGACTCCCGTCCGGCGCGTCTGCGGGCCGCGCTCGCGCACCTGGGTCCGCAGGCCGTCGCGGTGGTCGAGGCCGCGGCGGACGTGCACGGACTGGACGGGACGCCCGCCCGCGCGGGCCCGCGCATCGCCGTCCCCCGCGGGCAGGCCAAGCGACAGCGAGCCGGGATCACCCTGCACTTCTGGGACCTGCCGGCGGCGGAGGTGACGGTCGTCGACGGTGTCCGGGTCACCACGATCGCGCGGACCCTCGCGGACGTGTGCCGACTGCTGCCCCGGTACGAGGCCGTGGCGATCGTCGACTCGGCGCTGCACCGGGGGGCCATCGCCCTCGACGACCTGGCGGCGGTCGCCGAGCTCATGCGACGGCGGCCCGGCGGCCCGGCCGGCCGGCGGGTGCTGGCCCAGGCGCGGTTCGGGGCGCAGTCGCCGCTGGAGACCCGGGTGCGGTTGCGCGCCAGCGACGCCGGCTACCCGCCGGACGCGCTGCAGGTGCCGGTCCGCGACGACGAGGGCCGGCTGATCGGCTTCGGGGACATCGGGTACGAGCTGCCCGGTGGCGGCTGGCTGATCGTCGAGGCCGACGGCCGGTCCGTGCACGAGGCGCCCGGGGCGGTGCTGCACGACCGGCGTCGGCAGAACGCGCTCCTGGCCCAGCCGGGCATCGTCGTCGTCCGGGTGACGTGGGCCGACACGCTCAACGCCCGGACCATCCCCACCCAGATCGCGCCGATCCTGCGGCGCGCGGGGTGGCGACCGGCGCCACCACCGCGCCCCGGCGCACCGCCGCGCCGGCGTTGAGCCGCCGCTGCGCCCGCACCGCGCCGGTGTTGAGGTTCGTCCCGGTTCCCGGCGCCGGAACCGGGACGAACCTCAACACCGGCGACGATCGACGACGGGGAACTCGACCCCGGCGACCGGAAGGCCCACCGCAGTACGAAGAGGTCATCGACTCCGGTGGCGGCACCGAGTCGATGCGCGACCAGATTCCACCGCTGCGGGACGAGGCCGCCGACAGTGCACGCACCCCGCCCCCACCAACTGGCGGCTCAGGTGGTTCCGGAGGTGTCGCGACAGTACGACCGACAGCGGGAGGCCCCGACCGTCGAGCCGTAGCGGCCGTCCGCGCCGCCTAGTTCGAAGCCAGCCGCCGCCCGGCGGTCGCGCCACCAGAGCCCGCTCGCCCGCACCGCGCGGGTGTTGAGGTTCGTCCCGGTTCGCGGCGCCGGAACCGGGACGAACCTCAACACCGGCGGCGATCCGGCGGTCGCATCACGCCTTCGGGCAGTAGAACTCCACCGGGATGCCGTCGGGGTCGCGCGCGGTCAGGATCCACGCGCGCGGGGTGTCGGCGACCTCGCTGTGCGCGATCCCGGCGGCGGTCATGTGGTCGGCCCAGGCGCGGATGTCCTGCTCGGTGGGGCAGCCGATGCCGAAGTGGTCCAGGCCGACGCGGGCGAAGTCGAACCGGTCGTCGGGGGCGGTGCCGGCGTGCGCGGTCAGGACCAGGGCGAACCCGTCCGGCCACACCAGGCGGGTGCGCTGCCACGCAGGCGTGTCCAGCGACATCGTCTGCGCCTGCCCCAGCAGGGCGGTGTACCAGGCGGCGCTGCGGGCGACGTCGGTCACGCTGAGGTTCAGGTGGCTGATTCCGGTGCGGTTCATCGGCGCTCCTTCGGGTGCGGCGGATGGGTCGGGGTCGGGTGCGGCGAGTGGTTCCGGGGGCTCGGCGGGTGGTAACACGGGCGCGGCGAGCGAGGGGTCACGCCCTCGCGGTCACGACGCCGACCGGGGCGAACCGGCCACGGCCGGGGAAGACCGACGCGAGGTCCGCGGCCGGCTGGCGACAGCGGTTCACGAGGATCTCGGCGAGCACGTCGCGGTAGTCCGTCGTGCCGGCGAGGTCGCCGTCGGCGAGCCGGTCCGCGGCCAGGCCGGGCCACGGGCCGTGGACGACGCCGCCGACCGTCCCGCCGCCGAGGACGAGCATCGCGTTGCCGTGACCGTGGTCGAGGCCGTGGTCGCCGTTCTCGGCGACCCGGCGCCCGAACTCCGACATCGTGACGATCGTGACGTCGGCCGACCCGGTCGGGCCGAGGTCGGTCAAGAACGCCGCGAGGCACGCCCCCAACTCCGACACCTGGTCACGGAACCGCCCGGCGTCCACCGTGCCCAGACCCGCGTGCATGTCCCAGTCCCCGAACTCCAGGCACACCGCCTGGAGCCCGACCCCCGCGCGGATCAGCCGGGCGACGTCGCACAGCGCGGCCGACAGCGCGCTGTCGGCGAACGGACCGCCGTCGACGGTGTGCGGGTAGACCGCGCCGTTCGCCGGGGCGTACGCCGCGGCGGTGACGGCGGCCGCGCTCGCGATGGCGTCGAGCGCGGTCCGGGCCGAGGATCGCAGCGGCGCGACGTCGTCGTGCAGCGCGGTCAGCGCCGCCGCCCAGCGCGCGGTGTCGGCCGCCTTCTGCGCCGCGGTGTCGCCCCACACCCCGTCCAGGCCGAACCGGTCGATCGACGGCAGGGCGAGTTCGGCGAACGGCCCGGCCAGCGACTGGGGGACCAGGCCGTCGCCGAGGACCATGCCCTGGAACGGCGTCGTCGCCGCGCGCAGGCCCAACGCGCGGTCGAGCCAGCCGGTGCGCACCGACGAACCGGGCGCGGCGCGCTCCATCTCGACGGTCGCCGCGAAGTGTGAGCGGGTCGGGTCGGGGGCGCCGACCGCATGGACGGCACCGAACTGACCGCCGTCCCACCATGGCTTCAGCGGCGCGAGGCCCGGGTGCAGCCCCCAGAACCGGTCCGCGGTCGGCAGTGCGCGGGCCGGCGGGACGGCGATCGTCGGTCGCGCGGGCCGGTAGTCCGGGTCGCCGAGGGGGACGATCGCCGACATCGCGTCGAACCCCCCGCGCAGCGACAGCACGACGAGGACGTCGCCGGGGCGGTCCGCCGGCGCGGCGAACGCGACCCGGGCCGTCGCCACCGGCAGGCCCAACCCGCCCAGCGCGGCGGCGCCCAGGCCGACACCCAGGCCGGCGGTGCGGCCCAGGAACGCCCGCCGGGACAGCGTCGCAGCAGTCGCCGTTGCCGCCGTCGCAGCCGTCGCCGCCGCCGCCGGTGCCGTCGCTGCCGGTGCCGTCGCGGCTGCTGTCGCGGCTGCCGTCGCCGCCGCCGGTGCCGTCGGTGCCGTCGCCGTGCTCGACGTCCGGTCGCCCGAGTCGCGCGAGTCGCCCATCGCCTACCGGACCTGGTGGTTCGCGGAGTCGAGCAGGAGCGCGACCAGTCGGACGAGGTCCCACGTCACCGCCGCGTCGTCGGCCCGGACGCGGGCTCCGGCGGGCCGGTCGAGGAACGTCAGGACGGCCGCGGCGTCCCGGGCGGGAAGCCGCGCCCCGGTCAGCCGGACGGCGAGGGCGTCGACGAGCGCGCCGTAGGTCGTCAGCGCGGGCAGGAGGCCGGGCAGGTGCGGCCCGGCGATGCGGTCCTTCGCCGGCCACCAGCCGCCGGCCAGGCCCAGGTGGGTGTTCCAGCGGTCCAGCAGGCCCCCGGCCCCGGCCCAGGCCCCGGCGACGTCGGGGTACCCGTCCGGCGCCGCCCACGCGAACGGCGCCTGTCGCAGGCTCGACGCGATCCAGTACAGCGCCTGCGGCCCGCTGCGCCGGGCCGTGGCCCCGGCCGACGTGGGCAGGAGCCGGTAGTCCAAGGTCCGCAGCGTCGCGACGAGGTCCTCGTAGGGACGGCGGACCTTCGTCGCCCGCGCGGTGCGAAACGCCGTCGAGGCGAACAGCGCCCGCAGGACCGGCGCGATCGCGGTGCCGTGGGCGCGATACACCGACGCGAGCCGGTCGACCAGCACGGCCGGCGGGTCGTC
>CAYMNG010000009.1:28583-34578 GCA_964391765.1 uncultured Bifidobacteriaceae bacterium
GGTGGCGATGTTCCGCGCGGTGGCCGGGTGGTGGGCGAGATAGCGCAGGTAGCTCGCGGCGACGTCGCGCCCGTCGGCGCGGGTGTTGGGGTGGGTGAAGCCGAGCACCCGCACGCGACCGGTCCAGTGCGCCGCCGGGTCGTACCGCTGCTCCCGGAACCGCGGGGACCGCTCGTCCCACTGCAGCGTGTGGCCGGTCATGATCCGGGCCGAGTCCAGGACCATCGCCTCGGTGTAGCCGGCGCCGACGCCGACGGTGTGCAGTTCGAGCAGCTCCCGGCCGTAGTTCTCGTTCGGCGCGTCCTTGGTCGACGCGGCCTGGTCGAGGTACTCCAGCATCGCCGGGTGCGTGGCGCTGGCGACCAGCAGGTCCGCGAACCGCCCCAGCGCGTGCGGCCGGATCACCCGGCGGTCGTAGTCCTGCCGGTTGTCCCACACCCCGTCGGACGGGCTGGCGACGTGCAGGTGGTTGCTCCAGAACTCGACCATGACCTCCAGCAGCTGGCGCGAACTCCACGTGGCCAGCGCGAGGGTGCACTCACCGAGGGCGGACATGACGTCCCACGAGTACCGCTCGACCTGGCCGCGGTCGATCGCGCGGTAGACGTCCCGGACGGTCCAGCCGGCCTCGGGGTACAGCGCGCGCACCGCATCGCCGGCCGGGTCGGGGATCGACGCCGGACGCAGCTGGCGTTCGACCCAGGCGCTGGGGCCGCGGGCGGTGACGTCGGCCAGCAGGGCCGGTGTCGGTCCGTACGTCGCCCGACGGGCCACGTGGAGCGCGGCGGGGTCCGCCGGCCGAGTCCGGGTCACCGGGGCAGTATCCCCGGTCCGCGCCCGGTTTCCCCGGACCCCGCGCGGGTCGTTCGCACTAGGCTCGGGCCGCGAACGTCCTCGAGCGCGCGGAGGGGCCATGCCGATCACCGGTGAGTACGAGCCCAATGGCTGGCAGTGGGTGGCCGACCAGGTCGCCGAGTACGAGGCGTCGGGCGGGACGCGGGCGAACACGTTGCGCGACACCGGAATACCGATCATCGTCGTGACGATGCGCGGGGCCAGGACGGGGAAGGTCCGCAAGATCGGGCTCATGCGGGTCGAGCACGACGGGCAGTACGCGCTCGTCGCGAGCAAGGGCGGCGACCCCCGCGACCCCGCCTGGTACGCCAACCTCGTCGCCGACCCGCACGTGAGCATCCAGGACGGGCCGGGGCCGCGGGACTACGTCGTGCGCGAGGTCGACGGCACCGAGCGCGACCTGTGGTGGGAGCGGGCCGCCGCGGTCTACCCCCCGTACGTCGAGTACGCCGGCAAGGCCGGTCGACGGATCCCGGTCCTCGTCGCGACCGCGGCCTGAGGCCGTCCGGGCGATGGCGAACGCCCCGACGCCGCCGGGCGGACCGGACCGCCTGGACCGCGGGGTGCGCGTCGGCTACGCCTTCGGGTCGGTCGGCACCGCCGGGTTCAGCACCGTGCCGGGCCTGCTGCTGGCCTACTACCTGACGAACTCCCTCGGGGTCGCGGCCGCGGTCGCGGCCGTCGTCGTGCTCGTGCCGAAGCTGTGGGACGTGGTGTTCCTGCCGATCGTCGGGACGCTGAGCGACCGGTCCGCGCAGCGGCGGCGCTCGCGTCGGCCGTACCTGCTGGCCGGTGCGCTGAGCCTGCCGCTGGCCTTCGTGCTCATGTTCGCCGCGCCGGCCGGGTCCGGGTCGGGCACCGCGCTCGCGGCCGCCTGGGTGCTCGTGGCCTTCCTGCTCGCGGCGTCGGCGTTCGCGCTGTTCCAGGTCCCGTACATCGCGATGCCCGCCGAGATCACCGACGACCCCGAGGAGCGCACGACGCTGATGTCGTGGCGGGTCGCGTTCCTGGCGTTCGGCATCCTCGCGTTCGGAGTCGGCGCGCCGATGCTGCGCAACGCCTTCGGCTACCTGCCGATGGCCGTCGTCGTCGGACTGGGTATCGGCGCCGGGATGGTCGTGTGCTGGTGGGCGATGCGGCGCACGCGACCGGTCCGCGGCGACGTGGCGGCCGCCGACCCCGGCGGGTCCGCGCACTCCCTGCGCGAGCAGTTCGCCGTGGCCTGGCGGACCCGCCCGTTCCGCCTGCTGCTGGGCGCGTTCGTCCTGCAGGCCCTGGGGACGGCGTCGATGCTGGCCGGCGCGCAGTACTTCGCGACGTACGTCCTGGACCGGGAGTCGATGAGCGACGTGCTGTTCGCCGCGCTGATCGTGCCGGCGCTGATCGTCATGCCCGGGTGGACCTGGTTGGGGCATCGGCGCGGCAAGCGGTGGGGGTACCTCGTGGCGTCGGTGCTCTTCCTGGCCGGCGCGCTGGCGCTGCTCACCGCACGGGTGCTGCCGACCGCGGCGATCCTCGCCCTCGTCGGCGTGTGCGGCATCGGGTACGCCGGCATGCAGATGTTCCCGCTGGCGATGCTGCCGGACACTGTCGCCGCCGACGCGCGGGCCTCCGGCCGGCAGCGGGCCGGATCGTTCACCGGCGTGTGGACCGCGGGGGAGACCGTCGGGTTCGCCGTCGGCCCGGCCCTGGTCCTGGCCGTCCTCGCCGCCACCGGCTTCGTGTCCTCGACCGGCGGCGCCGTCGCGACGCAGCCGGGGTCCGCGTTGACCGGTGTGCTCGTCGCGTTCACAGTGGTCCCGGCGACCCTCGTCGCGATCAGCCTGCCGCTGATCGCCCGCTACCGGCTCGACGCACCCGCGAGCGGGCCCGTCGGTGAAAGGGGCCACGAATGAGCATGCCGCGCAACGGATCCGATCCGGCAGACGTGCTCGCCGCGCTCGCCGACCTGCGCCGCGACGATCCACCGGTGCACGGCGGCCGGGTCCTGGCGTACGTCTACGACGCCGGGGTCGACGACCTCGCCGACGTCGGCCGCACGGCCCTGGCCCAGTTCGGCGAGGTCAACGGCCTGGACCCGACGGTGTTCCGCTCCGTCGCGCGGATCGAGAACGACCTCGTCGGCTGGGGGCTGGACCTGCTCGGCGGGTCGGCCGGGCTGGTGACCAGCGGCGGCACCGAGTCGTGCATCCTCGCCGTGCTCGCCGCGCGCGCCGACCACCGCCGGCGCACGGGCGCCGCCGTCGCCGACCCGTCGATCGTGCTGCCGGCGACCGCGCACCCGGCGTTCGCCAAGGCCGCGCACCTGCTCGGCCTGCGGCTTCGCCCGGTGCCGGTCGACCCGGTCACGATGCGGGTGCCGGCCGCCGACGTCGTCGCGGCCCTCGACGACGAGGGCGACCGGGCCGCGCTCGTCGTCGTGTCCGCCCCGTCCTACGCGCACGGCGTCGTCGATCCGGTCGAGCAGGTCGCCGCGGCCGCCGCCGCGCGCGCGGTGCCGTGCCACGTCGACGCGTGCATCGGCGGCTTCGTGCTGCCGTACCTGCGCCGGGCCGGTCGGCCGGTGCCGGCCTTCGACCTGTCGGTGCCCGGCGTGCGATCGCTGTCGACCGACCTGCACAAGTACGGGTTCGCGCCGAAGGGCGCGTCGTTGCTGTTGTTCTCCGACGCCGACTACCGCGAGGGCACCTTCTTCTCCTACACCCGCTGGCCCGGCTACCCGGTCGTGAACACGACGCTGCAGAGCACCCGCTCGGCCGGGCCGATGGCGGCGGCGTGGGCGATCGCGCGGGTGCTCGGCGACGACGGCATGGCCGACGCCGTGGACCGCTGCGTCCGGGCGACCGACCGGATCGTCGCCGCGGTCGGGCAGATCCCCGGGCTGCGGGTCATCGGCCCGCCGGACGCCACGCTCGTCGCGCTCGCGGCGGCCGGTCCGGCCGAGGCGGGCGGGGTCGACCCGTTCGTGCTCGCCGACCGGCTGCGGACGTCGGGGTGGATCGTGCAGCCGCAGCCGGCGTTCGCCGGCCTGCCGCGCACGGTGCACCTGACCGTGCAGCCGGCGTCGCTGGCGACCGTCGACCGGTTCTGCGCGGACCTCGCCGCGGCCGCGGACCTCGCGCGGGCCCAGCCGTGGGCGACCGCCGACCCGGCCCTCGTCGACGCGGCGCAGGCGATCGACCCGGCGACCTTGACCCCGGCGGACGTCGTGGGGCTGCTGGCCCTGGCCGGGCTGGCCGGGGACGGCGAACCGGGCCTGCCGGCGGAGTCCGCGGGCATCCAGGCACTGATCGAGGCGTTGCCGGCGACGCTACGCGAACGACTCCTCGCCGGCTTCTTCTCGTTGGTGTACACCGCGACCCGGTAGCGCACCCGTCACGGCGAACCAGGCGACGAGGTCGGCGACCGTGTCGGCCAGCGGCCGGGGCCGGTGGCCGAGTGCGGCCGTCGCCTTCGTGTGGTCGATCACCGGTCGGCTGGCCAGCGCGTGCAGCGCGTCCGCGGTCAGCAGCGGTGACGCGTCGGCGTGGACCAGGCCGGTGGCCGTGGTCACGGCGGGTGCGATCGCGCGGGCCAGCCACGTCGGGATCTCCAGCGCCGGGCGGGGGCGGCCGGCCGCCGCGGCGGCGAGGGTGAGCAGGTCGGTCATCGACGCGTCGTGGCCGCCGATCAGGTAGCTCTCACCGGGTCGGCCGCGCTCGGCCGCTGCGACGAGCGCGGCGACGACGTCGCGGACGTCGACCCAGTCGAACCCCCCGGCGATCGAGACCGGCATCCGCCCGCGCGCGGCGGCCAGCAGCACCGACCCCATCCGCGACGGCCCCGGGTCGACCGGGCCGAGGATCCCGCTGGGATTGACCACGACCGCGGGCAGGCCGGCGGCGACGACCTCGCGCAGCGCCACCTCGCCGGCCGCCTTCGAGCGGTTCTAGACCGGCAGGTGCACGCCGAGCGCGCGGGGGGCGGACTCGTCGACCGGGTGGCCGCG
Source organism: uncultured Bifidobacteriaceae bacterium (assembly GCA_964391765.1). GTDB lineage: Bacteria > Actinomycetota > Actinomycetes > S36-B12 > S36-B12 > UBA10649. The sequence goes on from CAYMNG010000009.1 coordinate 33,427, forward strand.
GGCGGCCATGAGGCCGAAGGCGTGCACCGACGAGCAGTGGACGAACCGGCCGACGCCGACGTCGAGGGCGGCCAGCGCGCTGGCCCGGACGCCGTCGACGTTCACCGACTGCACCAGGCCGCCGCGGTCGCCGGCGATCGAGATGACCGCGGCGAGGTGGAAGACGACGTCGGCGCCGCTGAACGCCGCGCGCATCGCGGCCCGGTCGCGGACGTCGCTCGTGGGGCAGCGCACGTCGACGCCGGCCGCGCGCAACGCGGCGACGAGGTTCGTGCCGACGTGGCCGGACGCACCCGTGACGACGGCGATCATGTCTCCACGGTAAGGCGATCGGCGCGGCGAAGCCGGGTCGAGCGCGGGCCGCGTCGAGCGCGGGCGAGTGCGGGCCGGGCGTGGTCGGCGTGGACGCGGGCCGGGCCGGGCGTGGCTCGACCTGCTCGCGGCTCGACGCCGACACGGCTCGACGCGGGCACCCGCGCGTGCTTGGCTGGTCCGGACGCCGCACCCCGGGAGGCCACCGTGACCGCCGTCGTGATCCACCGCACGCACGAGGTCGCCAACCAGCCGCCCGCGCGCGTCGACGTCGACGAGTTCGGCACGAACCGCCCGCTCGTCGAGGCCGTGACCCGGCACGACGCCGCCTGGGCGCTGGGCGACCTGAAGGCCGTCGGGGAACTGGTCGGCAGTGCGTCGTTCGTCGCCGACGCCGTCCGGGCGAACACCCGCGAGCCGGTGCTCCGCGCGTTCGACCGGTGGGGCCAGCGGATCGACGAGGTCGAGTACGACCCGTCCTACCACCGGATCATCGGCGCGGCGATCGCGGCCGGGGCGCACACGTCGGCCTGGGCCAGTCCCCGGCCGGGGGCGAACGTCGCCCGGGCAGCGGCGTTCTCGCTGTTCGCCCAGGTCGAGCCCGGGCACGCCTGCCCGGTGTCGATGACCCACGCCGCCGTGCCGACGCTGCGCTGCCAGCCCGACGTCGCCGAGCAGTGGCTGCCGCGCCTGTTCGCGCGCACCTACGACCCCGACCTGCGGGCGAAGCCGTCGGCGATCGTCGGGATGGCGATGACGGAGAAGCAGGGCGGCTCGGACGTGCGGGCCAACACCACCGCCGCGGTGCCGACCGGGGCCGGCGGGCCGGGCGGGCAGTAC
>CAYMNG010000009.1:34588-37588 GCA_964391765.1 uncultured Bifidobacteriaceae bacterium
CCGGGCACAAGTGGTTCTGCTCCGCGCCGATGTCCGACGCGTTCTGCGTCCTGGCGCAGGTCGAGGCGGGCGGACTGTCGTGCTTCCTCGTGCCGCGCGTGCTGCCCGACGGCACGCGGAACACGTTCTTGGTGCAGCGCCTGAAGGACAAGCTCGGCAACCGGGCGAACGCGTCCGCCGAGGTCGAACTCGACGGCACCGTCGGCGTCCTGCTCGGTGAGCCCGGTCGCGGCGTGCGCACGATCATCGAGATGGTCAACCTGACCCGGCTGGACTGCGTCATCGGGTCGGCCGCGGGCATGCGGCAGTGCGTCGCCGAGGCGGTGTGGCACGCCCGGCACCGCGTGGCGTTCGGTCGCGTCCTCGTCGACCAGCCGGCCATGGCCGCGGTGCTCGCCGACCTCGCGCTGGAGGCCGAGGCGGCGACGGCCACCGCGATGAGGCTGGCCCGCGCGCACGACGACGACGCCGACGACGCGGAGCGGGCGCTGCGTCGACTGGCGACCGCGGTGGCGAAGTACTGGGTGTGCAAACGCGGTCCGCACCACGCGTACGAGGCGTTGGAATGCTTGGGCGGCAACGGATACACCGAGGACTTCCCGCTGGCGCGGCGGTATCGTGAGCAGCCGGTCATGGCGGTGTGGGAGGGCTCGGGGAACGTCATCGCCCTGGATGTGTTGCGGGCGATGGCCCGTGAGCCGGCCAGCGTCGAGGCGTTCGACCTCGAGATCGGATCGGCGCGCGGCGGGTCCGCGCTCCTGGACGCGCACCTGGACCGGGTGCGCCGGCGCTGGACGCAGGTCGCGGCCGCGCGGGCCGACGTCGCCGAGGCGATGGCGCGATCGGTCGTCGCCGACATGGCGTTGGCGCTCCAGGCCTCGCTGCTCGTCCGGTACGCCCCGAGCGCGGTCACCGACGCGTTCGTCGCAGCCCGGCTCGGGCCCGAGCGCGACAGCCAGTACGGCACGCTCCCGGCCGGCGCCGACGTGGGCGCGATCCTGGCCCGCGCATGAGCGCCGGGTTTGGCAGATTCCCGCCTGGGTAAACTGTCCGCATGCGGGCACCGGGAGCCAATGGACGCCGACGCGCACAGTTGCTCGACGCGCTGCGCCAGGCCCCGACGCCGGTCTCGGTCGGGGACCTCGCCCGGACGCTCGACCTGCACCCGAACACCATCCGCTTCCACCTCGACGGCCTCGTCGCCGACGGGCAGGTCGAGCCGATCCCCGGTGTCGCGGTCGGCCCGGGACGGCCGCCGGCCCGGTTCCGGGTGCGCCGGCGGATGGACCCCAACGGGCCGGCGAACCACGACCTGCTCGCCCGACTGCTCGTCGGCCACCTGGCCACGACGGCGGCCGACCCGGCGGCGACCGCCGCGGCGATCGGGCGCGCGTGGGGGGCGGGGCTGATCGCCGGGTCCGAGTCCGGGTCCGAGCCCGGCGGGCCGAGCCGGGCCGAGGCGGTCGAGCGGATGGTCGGCACCTTGGCCGACCTGGGCTTCGCGCCGGAGCGTCCGTCGACCGGGACGCAGATCCGGTTGCGGCACTGCCCCTTCCTGGCGATGGTCGACGCGGACGCGACCGGCGAGGTGCCCGAGCGCGCGGTCGTGTGCGGAGTGCACCTTGGGCTGATGGACGGGGCCTTCGCCGCGATGGGCGCGCCGGTGACCGTCCGGGGGGTCGAGGCGTTCGCGGAGGCCGACGTGTGCGTCGCACACCTGGCCGACGTCGGTGCGGCGGGCGGGGTGGGCCGTGGGTGACGCGGCCCGCGTCGAGGCCCTCGGCGAGCACCGGTACGTCGTCCACGGCAGTCAGGACGGCGATCCGGTCGACGTGTGGGTGTACGCGACGCCGGCGGTCATCGACCACGTCAGCGGCGGGCACGACGACGAGTCGGCCGTCGTCGAGGCGGCGGTGTCCTGGTTGCTCGCCCGCCAGCGGGTCGACGAGCTACCGCCGAACGTCGACCTCGACGACGTCGTCGCGGCCTACCCGCAGTTCGAGACGGACCTGCGCACGCGGTTCACCGGCGCCGGCTGAGGATCTGACGACACCCAACGCCCGACCAGAACGGAGACCCCGATGGAGAAGCGATCACTGACGGCCCTGGCCCGCCAGCAGTTGGCGGCGGCGAAGGACTCGGCGAACGGCCGCAGCGCGCACACGATCTACGGCGGGCACGAGCACAGCCTGCGCCAGACCCTGGTCGCGTTGACGGCGGGCAGTTCGCTGGACGAGCACAGCAGTCCGGGCGAGGCGACGTTGCAGGTGATCGTCGGCCGGGTCCAGCTGATCAGCCCGGACGCGACCTGGGACGGCGCCCCCGGCGACCACCTGACGATCCCGCCGGCGCGGCACTCGCTCGCGGCGGTCGAGGACAGCGTCGTGCTGCTCACCGTGGCCGTGCCCCGGCGCTGAGCCACGCGCCCGATTTCGCGGGCGGTACCCGGCCCGGGTATGGTCCAAGCGCGCGGGGGAGTCGACGCGGCACGGAAGGACGTACCCCAGATGGCGGTGTTGGACGAGAAGTTGCAGGCGACCTTCGAGGACGTCCTTCGTCGCAACCCCGGGGAGACCGAGTTCCACCAGGCCGTGCACGAGGTGTTGGACAGCCTCGGCCGGGTCGTCGCCAAGCACCCGCAGTACGCCGAGCAGGCGATCATCCACCGCATCTGCGAACCCGAGCGGCAGATCATCTTCCGCGTGCCGTGGGTCGACGACTCCGGGGCGGTCCAGATCAACCGCGGGTTCCGGGTGGAGTTCAACTCCGCGCTCGGGCCGTACAAGGGCGGACTGCGCTTCCACCCGTCGGTCTACCTCGGGATCATCAAGTTCCTCGGCTTCGAGCAGACGTTCAAGAACGCGCTGACCGGCATGCCGATCGGCGGCGGCAAGGGCGGGTCCGACTTCGATCCGAAGGGCCGGTCCGACGCGGAGATCATGCGCTTCTGCCAGTCGTTCATGACCGAGCTGTACCGCCACCTGGGTGAGTACACCGACG
>CAYMNG010000010.1:0-2623 GCA_964391765.1 uncultured Bifidobacteriaceae bacterium
TCTGCTGGGTCTCCCAGGTGATGATGCCGTCCTTGACGTACACCTTCCACGAGCAGGACCCGGTGCAGTTGACCCCGTGCGTGGACCGCACGACCTTGTCGTGGCTCCAGCGGTCGCGGTAGAAGACGTCGGCCTCACGGCCGCCGACCTTCGTCACGGTGCGCAGGTCGTCCGACACCGTGCCCGGGGTGAGGAATCGAGCCGCTCGGACGAGGAACTCCTCGGTCGCCGAGGACGGTCCGGTCGCAGTTTTCGCCGTGCTCACGTGAGATTCCCTTCTGCGGTGTCGGCCGACGGCCGTCCGTTGATCGTGATGGTCCGTACCGGCTCGAGGTCGGGCCGCTGCAGCCGCGCGACGCAGACCCCGTCGCGCACGCCGACATCGAGCGCCGTCATGCTCACCGGCTGCCCGGTCTGCTCCAGGAGCCGGCCGACGAGCGCGGCGTGGATGTCGCAGATGACCGGGTTGTCGACGACGAGGTACGTGTACGGGCAGGCCGTGACGGCGATCGCGTCGCCGACCGGCGAGGCGGTCGCGGTGAACCCCAGCCGGTTCAAGGCGTCGACCGTTCCGTCGACCGCCTGGTCCGGGTCGGCCGCCACCGGCAGGTCCGGGATCGCCGCGGCCCACCGCGCCGCCGCCTCCTCGGCGAGATCGGCGTCACCGGCCCGCGAGAGCTGGGCGGTGAGGGCCTCGGCGAGGAACAGGATCGGCGCCGCGGCGGCGCGACCCGGCCGGTAGAGCCAGCGCGGTCGGCCGCGGCCGACGGCCTCGGCGGACTCCCGGGCAACCGATCCGGCGGCGATGAGCACGTCCAGATGTCCACGGACGGTGTTGGCGTGCAGGCCCGTCGCCTGGCAGATGTCCTCGACGGTCACCGCGTCGGCCGCACCCTCGACGGCCGCGAGGACGCGACCGCGCCCGTCCGGCGTCGCCGCGGCAACTGACATGGGCATTTTCTACCATCCCACCCGTGGCCATCTGATATCGCCGGTGAAAAAGAATTTCGACTTGCATCAGCCCCGCCGTCGGCGTATACGCACCCCTACGGCGCCGTGCCCTACGCTCGCCGCGACGACCCACCCGTCCCCATCCCCACGGAGGATCGATGCTCACCGACTGGACCACCGCGCTGGCCACCGAACTCGGGATCGCGGACGAGGTCGACGTGGCGCTGCTGCTGGACCTCGCACGCGACGCCGCGCACCACGTCGAGCGTCCGGCCGCCCCGGTGACGACGTTCCTCGTGGGCCTGGCCGCGGGGCGGGCCGGCGGATCCGCCGACGACGTCGCACGCGCCGCAGCGACCGCGACCGCGTTGGCCACGTCCTGGGCCGCCCCCACCGACCCGCGGTGAGCCTCGTCGACCTGCCGTGGGCGACCGCCCGGCAGGCCGCCTACGACAGCGGCCGGCCCCTGCCGGCCGAGCGGGTCGGCCTCGGCGACGCGCTGTGGCGGACCACCGCGTCGGCCGTACCGGCCCGCACGGCGCTGCCCCCGGCGGACACCTCGGCGATGGACGGGTGGGCGGTCGCCGGTGCCGGGCCGTGGCGGATCGTCGGGTCGGTGCGCGCCGGGTCGCCGCCGTCGGCGCCGCTGCTCCCGGGCCAGTGCGTGCAGATCGCGACGGGCGCGGTCCTGCCGACCGGCACGGTCGCGGTCCTGCGCCGCGAGGACGCGACGGTCACGGACGTCGATGGCGCTGATGGTGTCGGTGCCGTCGTCAGCGGTGCCGTCGCCGAGGGGACCGACATCCGGCCGGCCGGCGAGGAGTGCGCCGCCGGGACCGAACTGGTCGGGGCCGGCACGGTGCTCACCCCGATCCGCCTCGGCCTGGCCGCGGCCGGCGGCACCGACGTCGTCGACGTCGTCCGTCGCCCCCGCGTGGCGATCTTGATCCTCGGCGACGAACTGCTGGCCGCCGGACCGGCGCACGGTGGCCGCATCCGCGACAGCCTCGGTCCGCAGCTGCCCGGATGGATCGGCGAATTCGGTTGCGAGGTGGTTGATCTGCGCAGTGTGCGTGACCGCGCCGCGGATCACACCCGCGCGCTGACCGACGCCCTCGGCACCGCCGACGTCGTCGTCACGACGGGCGGCACGGCGGCCGGACCGGTCGACTTCCTCCACCTGGCGATCGCGGAGACCGGTGGCCGGCTGGTCGTCGACGGCGTCGACTGCCGGCCCGGGCACCCGATGCTGCTCGCGGCGTGGGCGGACCGCTGGCTCGTCGGCCTGCCGGGCAACCCGCACGCGGCGATCGCCGCGCTGATGACCCTGGGCCAGCCGTTGACCCGGGCCCTGCGGGGCAGCCCGCTGGTCGAGTTGGCGCGGGTCCGGACGGCCACGCGGATCGGCGGCCGCGGCACGGGGACCCGCCTCGTGCCGTGCCGGTTGGTCGACGGGACCGCGAACCCCGGTGCGCACATCGGCTCGGGCATGCTGCGCGGGCTCGCCGACGCGGACGGCCTCGCGGTGGCCGCCGGTGAGCGGCGGGCCGGCGACCTCGTCGGCTGGTTGCCGCTGCCCGCCCGCGACTGACCACGCCGACCGGGTCGGCCGGGCCGGCCCGGGGTCGTTCGGTCAGCCCGGGGTCGTTCGGTCAGCCCGGGGTCGTTCGGT
>CAYMNG010000010.1:2723-36306 GCA_964391765.1 uncultured Bifidobacteriaceae bacterium
TCAGCCCGGGGTCGTTCGGTCAGCCCGGGGTCGTTCGGTCAGCCCGGGGTCGTTCGGTCAGCCCGGGGTCGTTCCGTCGGCCCGGGGTCGTTCGGTCAGCCCGGGGTCGTTCGGTCAGCCCGGGGTCGTTCGGTCAGCCCGGGGATCCGGCGAACTCGGCGAGATCGCCGGGCTCGTCGATGTCGCGCAGCGCGGCCGCCTGCGGCGCCGGCACCGCGAACTCGACGACGGTCAGCTCGCCCAGCAGGGTCCGCATCGACACGCCGTTGCCGTCCCCCAGCCGGGTCAGCGCGGCCCGGACCGCCGATGTCGCCAGCACCGAGCACAGCGCCTGCCGTCGCCCGGCGGAGTCGACGGGCACGAGCGCCTCGCCGGCGTCCGGGATCGTGCCCACGCCGCGTTCGGCAGCCTGGTCAGCAAGGTCGGTGAGCAGCGCACCGGCCCACGGCATGTCGCCGCCCACGAGGCCGAGTAGCGGCGTTCGAACCGAGCCGACCGCGGCCGCGACCGCGGCGACCGGTCCGCCGAACGGCGGCTGCTCCCGGCAGAAGCCGACCGGTCGGGGGACGTCCTGCACCGGTCCGACGACGAGGACCGGAACCGTCGGGGGGATCGCGTCGAGCACACGCCCCAGCAGCGAGCGGCCCTCCAGGCGCAGCTGCGGCTTGTCGACCCCGCCCAGCCGCGATCCCCGGCCGCCGGCGAGGACGACCGCCGTCCACGCCGGCCGCGCGGTCGTCGGCCTGCTCACCGGCCTGCTCATCGGCCTGCTCAGGGATGGTCGTGCAGGTAGGCGCGCAGTACCTCGGCCTGGTTCAGGTGCGGGTCCTTCGCGCCGTACAGCAGTGTGGTCACCGGGTGCTCCGCGATGACCGAGCGCAGTTCGGCGACGGCCGCGTTGGTGTCCAGTTCACGCCGGTAGCGCGCGGTGAACTCCTCGAGCAGGTCCGGATCGTGGTTCCACCACTTGCGCAACTGCGCACTCGGCGCGACCTCCTTCAACCACAGGTCCACGTGCGCGGCATCCTTCGTCTCGCCGCGCGGCCACAACCGATCGACCAGAACCCGGAACCCGTCCGCCGGGTCGGCCGGGGAGTACACGCGCTTGGTGCGCACCTCGTGCCCGGCGCGCCGGGTCGCCGCGTTCATGCCGGCACGACGGCCTGACGGGTGATCTGCACGTGCCACTCGGTCGGGCCGTCGACGAGGAACTCCACGTCGATCGGAGCCCGATCGGCCAACTGCTGCAACAGCGGCAGCGGCGCGTGGTGCGCGACGATCACCAAGGATCCGCCCGGCGGGATCGCGTCGAACGCGCCGAACACCGTCGCATGCCGGATCGAGTGCGGGATCGTCCGGACGTCGAGGACCGGGGTCGACTCGTGCTCGTGCCCGCAGCCGCAGCTGTGCGCGATCACGGGCATCTCCTGACCGACCTGGATCGACTCGTTCATGTGCTGCATCTCCTTCTACTCGGGGTTCTCGGGGGGTCTCGGGCGGGTCTGATCAGCGGGGGTCGAGCATGAGCAGGGCGAACTTGGTCGCGGTCACGGCCTCGACCGCGTGCGGCAGGCGCGTACCGAGGTGGACGAGGCCCCCCGGCCGCAGGTCGACCGTGCGACCGTCGGCGGTGATCCGCAGATGGCCCTCGAGCACGGTGAGGACCGCCGGCATCGCCGCGGTGTGCTCGGTCAGCTCCTCGCCCGCATCGAAGGCGAACAGCACCAGGCGAGCGCCCTGCGCCGTCATCACGGTGCGCGAGACGGTCGCTCCGGTCTGCACCTGGACCATCGACGCAAGATCCTCGATATCGGTCATCGTCGGCGTGGAATCGGTCATGCGCTCTCCCTCGTCGCGGCGTCCGCCCGGACGGTCAACTCGCACACACCCGGCTGCGCGAACGGCACCAGGTCCACCGACCGGTCGTGCGCACGACCGCCGGTCGCCCGGCGCACGATCCCCTCGGCCAGGCCGAGGTGGATGCGGCAGACGACGTCCGGATTCTGGGTCGCCGCCTCGCCGAACGGGCACGCGCCCAGGCGGATCACCCCGTCCGGGGCCTCCTGCGGTGCGAACCCGAGTCGGCCGAGCCCCTCGACCAGCGCCGGGTGTGGCGCCGCGGGCGGCTCGGGCAGCCGATCGGCCCAGCGCCGGCCGGCGGCCCGCGGTCGGTCGCGGGAGTCACGGTCGGCGAGGGCGTCGGCCAGGACGGCGACCATCTGCGCGGCGACCGCGTCGTCGTCCAGCGCGGCCCGGAAGCCGATCGCCGGCCGACCGCGGCCGGCCCGGGCCGGCGTGCCGACGACGAGGCCGGCGCGCTGCAGGACGTCGAGGTGGAAGCGCATCGTCGTGACGTGCAGGTCGAACTCCGTGGCGAGGTCGCCAGCGGTCATCGGACCACCGGCCGCCCGCAGCCGGTCGACGATCCGCGCGCGGACCGGAACCGCGAGCGCGGCGTGACGATCGACGGCGGGCACGACTTGAATGTATCAGCGTCCTTTCTAATGAGATAGCCTGCGGGCAGTTGAGGTGTGGGGTGGTGGTGCGTCCACCGGGACTGCGAGGCGCGATGAGCGGGCAGGCGGGTGCGCGCACCCGGCCCTCGGCCACGCGACCGCGCGTGCCGATCCTGCGGTTGGCGTTGCTGCTGCTCGCGGGGGTCGCCGTGCTGGCCGGACTCGACGCCGCCCTGCTGCGCCTGGGGCTGGGCGCGCCGGTCGAGTCGATCCCGCTCGCCAGTGCCCACGGCGTCCTGATGGTGTACGGGTTCCTCGGCACCGCGATCACCCTCGAACGTGCCGTCGCCCTGCAGTCCGGGCCGTCGCGACGCGATCGGTGGGCCTACGCCAGTCCGCTGGCCAGCGGGCTGGGCGGCGTGATCGTCGTCGCGTCGGCCGCCGGCCTGCCGCTCCCCGGCGGCAGCCGGCTCCCCGGGGCCGCCTGGACGGTGTCGATGCTGCTCCTCGTCGTCATCTACCTGCGGGTGTGGCAGCGCCAGGAGTCGTACGCCGTCCTCGTCCAGATCCTCGGTGCCGTGGTCGGCGCCGGCGGCGCGGCGCTGTGGGCCCGCGGTGGCGAGCCGGCGGTGCTGGTCGCCTGGTGGGCCGGGTTCTTGGTGCTGACGATCGTCGGCGAACGCCTCGAACTCGCCCGGATCGCCTTCCTCGCCCGCGGAACCGAACCGCGCGTGGTCGCCGAGTCGTGCGCGGTCCTCGTCACCCTGCTCGCCGCCCTCGTCGCCCCCGACCTGGGCTACCCGCTTCTCGGCCTGGCCCTGGGGATCCTCGTCGTCGACGTCGCGATCCACGACGTCGCCTGGCGCACCGTCCGCATCCCGGGCCTGCCACGGTTCGTCGCGGTCTGCCTGCTGACCGGGTACGCGTGGGCCCTCGTCCCGGCGCTGGCCTGGATCGTCGGCGGACCGGCGTGGTCGGGCTACCGGTACGACATCGTCGTGCACGCGCTGACGATCGGCTTCGCCCTGTCGATGGTCATCGCGCACGCCCCCGTGATCGTCCCGGCGGTCATCCGGCGCGACCTGCCGTACCACCCGGCGATGTGGGCGGTGTGGGCGCTGCTGCAGGTCGGCCTCGTCGTCCGCCTGCTCGCCGGCGCGCGGTCGGCGGAGGGCGCGTGGCAGTTCGGCGGTGCCGTCGACGTCGTCGCACTGCTGGCCTTCGTGGTGACGACGGTGACGCTGGTGCTCACCGCCGCCCGTCGGGCCCGACCGCGATCGCGGGCGGGGTCGACATGACGATGTCGCTCGGCGCGCCGCGTCAGCCGGTCGGCCCGCCGAACCGCCGCCGGCGCCGGACCGACCGGCTGACGTCGACCTGGCTGGTCATCGCGGTCGCACTCGGCGCGTTCGGACTGATGACGAAATCCGTTCTGCCCCAACCACTGTGGAGCATGGTCCACGTGGTGACCCTCGGCGTGCTCACCAACGCGATCCTGCAGTGGTCGTGGTACTTCACCCGGACCCTCCTGCGACTGCCCGAGGACGACGCACGGGCCGGCCGCGACGCGGTCATCCGGTCGGCGGTGTTCAACCTCGCCCTCGTCGCCCTGTTCGCCGCGATGTGGACCGGCAACGCCGTCGCCGCATCGGTGTTCGCCACCGTCATCGGGATCGTGATCGCTTGGCACGCAGCGGCGATCCTGTCCGCGGCCCGCACCCGGTTCGCGTCGCGGTTCGCGGTCGTCATCCGCTTCTACGTCGTCGCCGCGGCCTACCTCGTCGTCGGCTGCGCGCTCGCCGGCCTGATCTCGGTCGCGATGTTCGATCCGGCCGCGCCGGCGTGGCTGGTCGACTACCGCGACCGGCTCACGCTCGCGCACTCGATCGTCAACATCGGCGGCTGGATCGGCCTGTCGATCGCGGGCACCATCGTCACACTCGGTCCGACGATGCTGCGCACCCGGATCATCCCGGACGCCGTCCCGCGCGCGGTCGCCGCACTGCCCTGGCTCGCCGGCGGGATCGCCGTCGCCGCGACCTCGGCGGCGGTCGGCTGGCTGCCCGGCGTCGGCGTCGGCCTGCTGGTGTTCGCCGTCGCCGTCGTCCCGGGGGTCGCGGTCGCCCTCGTGCGCACCGCCGTGGCGAAGTCCCCCAGCACCTACGCGACCTGGACGATGGCCTCGGGCCTGGCCTGGGTCGTCGTCGCCGTCACCGCGATCGCGGTCGACTCGTTCGTCGCGCCGGACGCCGCCGCACTGCGCACGTCCGACCTGCCCTGGGTCGCCGTGCTCGGCATCGGCGGCATCGGGCAGGTGTTCATCGGCGCGCTGACGTACCTGCTGCCGGTCGTCGTCGGCGGCGGCCCGCGATCGGTCCGCGCCGGGATGGCCGTGCTGGAGATCGCCTGGCCCCTGCGGGTCGCCGTCCGGAACACCGCCATGACCCTGATCGCCGTGACGGCCGTCGTCCCGAGCGACCTGACCGCGTGGTGGTGGGCCCTGGTCATCGTCACGTTCGCGATCGACACGGTGCTGTTCGCGGTCGGTGGCGTGAAGCAGGTCCGCGCGCGCCGCGCCGAACCCCCGGCGGGTTCGCCGCCGTCTCCCGTACCGCCCCCGACCGCCGGAGGAACCCGTGCCTGACCAGGAGTCCACCAACGCGCCACGGGACCGGTCCGGTCCGCGGCAGTTGCCCGGACAGGAGGGCAGCCCGATCGCCCGCACGGGCGCGGCCGTCGTCGGCGTCGTGGTCGTCGTCGGGCTGACCCTCGCCGCGCTCGTCGTCCGGCCCGGCCTGATCGCGACGTCCGACGCGTCGGCCGGGTCGTCGGGATCGGCCAACGCGGCGGCGGCCGTCGTGCCCACCGGGCAGACCACCGAGGTGACGGTCACCGTCGAGGGCATGTCGTTCGTGCCCTCGCGGATCGAGGTACCGGCAGGAAACGACCTGCGGGTCACGATGATCAACACCGGCGACCAGCGCCACGACCTGCGCTTCGCGAACGGCGTCGCGACCGGGGTGCTCGCACCGGGGGCGCAGGCCACGGTCGACGTCGGGGTCGTCGGTTCGGACCTCGACGGCTGGTGCACGCTGCCCGGCCATCGGCAGATGGGAATGGTGCTGACGGTCGTCGCCGTCGGCGCCGGCGCGTCGGCCGCTTCGCCGTCGCCCGACGCGGGCGGCGGTGACCAGGCGATGGGCGGCCACGACATGGGCGGTGCGACCGGCACCGCGTCCGGGGCGTCGATCCCGACGATGGCCCAGCTCGCGCAGCAGGCGAAGGTGTCGCCGGGGTACCCGGCCGAGCTCCCGCCGCTGACGGCGCAGACCGACCACCGGTACACGTTCCGCGTGACCGAGCAGCCCGATCCGGTGACCGGCGAGTTGACCCGGATGACGTGGACGTACAACGGCACCTCACCGGGGCCGGTGCTGCACGGCCGGGTCGGCGACACGTTCCACATCACGCTGGTCAACGACGGGACGATGGGCCACTCGATCGACTTCCACGCCGGCGAGCTCGCCCCGGACGGGCCGATGCGCACGATCGAGCCGGGGCAGTCGCTGGAGTACACGTTCACGGCGAACCGCTCAGGCATCTGGATGTACCACTGCTCGACGATGCCGATGTCCAACCACATCGCCAACGGCATGTTCGGGGCGGTCGTGATCGACCCGCCGGGCCTACCGGCCGTGGACCGGTCGTACGTGCTCGTGCAGTCCGAGCAGTACCTCGGCGCCGATGGCGAGCCCGCGGACGCGGCGAAGGTCGCCGGCCTGGTCCCGGACGTCGTGGCGTTCAACGGCCGGGCGTTCCAGTACGACGCCCACCCGTTGACCGCGCGCGCCGGGGAGCGCGTGCGGATGTGGGTGCTGGACGCCGGGCCGAACGCGTCGTTGGCCTTCCACGTCGTCGGCACGCAGTTCGACACGGTGTGGTCCGAGGGCGCGTACCGGGTGTACCACGGCGAGTCGACCGACGGTCGGACCGCCGGAACGACCGGATCGCAGGTGCTGTCACTGCTCGCCGCCGAGGGCGGGTTCGTCGAGTTCGTCCCGCCGGAGGCCGGCCACTACCCGTTCGTCAACCACCAGATGAGCCTGGCCGAGAAGGGAGCGCACGGCGTCCTCGCGGTCAGCGAGTGAGGTGTCCGGTCGCCGAGACCGACCGGGCTACACCGACGATCGGCCCGGGACGTCGACCCGCACCGGCGGGACCTGGATCCACGGGAACCGGATCCACCGGTCGGTCGACCGCCAGGCGAGGTCGGGCGCGTACGTCGTGCCGGCCTTCTCGTACAGCACCGCGACGCGCACGTCCGCGTCGGCCGGCAACAGGCCCCGGACGAAGTGCAAGGTCGCCCCGGTGTCGGCGACGTCGTCGGCGACCAGGACCCGGCGCCTGCCGAGATCGGACAGGTGCGGCAGGTCGCCGACGAGCACCGGCTCGGCGAGGGTCTCGCCGGCGTCGGTGTAGAACTCGACGTTCACGTGGCGGACGTCCTTGATGTCCAGGGCGTAGGCCAGCGCGGTGGACACGAACAGCCCGCCGCGAACGACTCCGAGGATCACGTCGGGGATCCATCGGTCGGCCACGATACGTTCGGCCAGCCACCGCACGCCCACGCCGAAGTCCGCGTAGGTCAAGATCTCCTGCTCGGTCTCCGGCGGCGGCTGCATGTCACAGTTGGGTGCGGTGGAAGTTCGCGAACGACCGGCTGGGGGTCGGGCCGCGCTGACCCTGGTAGCGCGACCCGTACGCGGCCGACCCGTACGGGTGCTCGGCCGGGCTGGACAGCCGGAACAGGCACAGCTGCCCGATCTTCATGCCGGGGTAGAGCATGATCGGCAGGTTCGCGACGTTGGACAGTTCCAAGGTCACATGGCCGGAGAAACCCGGGTCGATGAATCCGGCGGTCGAGTGCGTCAGCAGCCCGAGCCGGCCCAGCGACGACTTGCCCTCGAGGCGACCGGCGACGTCGTCGGGAAGGGTGACGACCTCGTACGTGGAGGCGAGCACGAACTCCCCCGGATGGAGGATGAACGGCTCGTCGCCCTCGGGCTCGAGCAGCCGGGTGAGGTCGGGCTGTTCGATACTGGGGTCGATGTGCGGATACCGGTGGTTCTCGAACACCCGGAACCACCGGTCGAGTCGGACGTCGACGCTCGACGGTTGGATCATCTCCACCGTGAACGGCTCGATCACGACGCGCCCGGTCTCGACTTCGGCCTTGATGTCGCGGTCGGACAGCAGCACGGGTGGAGGGTAGCGGTTGCCCGGTCGGGGCGGGGCGCCGGCCGGATCCGGCGGCTGGCATAATCGCGTTGTCCGCGGGTGTAGTTCAATGGTAGAACATCAGCTTCCCAAGCTGACAGTGCGAGTTCGATTCTCGTCACCCGCTCCACCGAAACCCCTTGCTACGCAGGGGGTTTCGTCGTTTTCGACTTCCGACCATGTGACCCCGCGTGACCCCGCGTGACCCCGAATTACCCCTCCATCGCCCGCCGCGGCCGACCAGCTCGGCGTGACGCCGCGGATGATCCGCCGGCTGACCGCCGACCGGAGGCTGCCGTTCGTCAAGGTCGGGCGCTTGGTCCGATTCCGCGACACCGACATCGCGCAGTGCGTCCACGACTGGACGGTGCCCGCCGTGGAGCGGCGGTGGTGACGGCTTGGCGCCGGCGCGAGCGTCATCGGCAACGTCGGAACTCGCGCTACCCCCAGAACGCGCAGATCGGGACGGCCAGGATTCGTTCACCGAGTACGAAGGCATCCGGTCCGGTGTGAAGGACCGCTCCACCGACGAACCGGTCACTGAGCGCGTCACGCAGCCACGCCAGGTGGCGTGCATCCGCCGCGGTGGGTGCCGCTGTCGCCTTGACCTCGATCCCCAGCACGCTGCCGTCCGCGTTCTCAAGGACGACGTCGATCTCTTCCCGGCCATTCCTGGTTCGAAGGTGTCGACGGGCGGTGCGTCCAGAGCGCACGGCGACCTCGGGTCGAAGCTGCGACATGACGAAGGTGTCGATGATTCCGCCCAGCAGTTTCCCGCTGGCCACGATCGCGCCCGTCGTTGCTCCGAGCACCGCGGCCATCATCGCCGGGTCGATCATGTACCGCTTCGGCGTTGCTGTGAGGCGCTTCAGCTGGTTGTCGTCCCACGGCTGCACCTGCTCCACGACGAAGAGTGCGTCGAGGAGTGCGTCGTACGCCGTCGCCGTCCGTCGATCGATCCCAGCAGCGTCGTACAGCTTCTTGTGGTCGATCTCCGTTGCGGAGTGCGCGGCGATGGCCTGGAGATACCGACCGAGCTTGAGCGAGTCGCGGCCCGGTTCCAGCTCCTGGGCGTCTCGGGTCAGTAGCTGTGCGACATACCCGTCCAGCCACTCCGCGCGCATGTCGGCCGGCATCTCAGGCAGCGCGACGACGGGGAAGCCGCTCCGCAATGCGAGGTCGACGTACTCCACGAGGTCCGGGCGATGAGAGGGCATGCGGAGCTGGTCTGGCGAGCTCGACCTGATTGCGTCGATGAGCGAGTATTCGAGATCGCCACGGCCGGCGATTTCGCGCTCCGTCAGGCCGAACATCGCGAGCCGCGTGAGCCGGCCGGTTCCGGGCCAGGTCTGGTTGGTCATGTCTGCTCGAACACTGCCCGTCAGGATGAACCGGCCCGGCCGTGGATCGGCATCGACGGCACGCTTCACGGCACCGAGGACTGCCGGCACCTCCTGCCACTCGTCGAGGAGGAGGGGCTCAGCGCGGTTGCGCAGAGCGGCGTCGGGGTCCGCGACGAAGGCTGCGGCCTGAGCCGGCTGATCGAGGCGAACGATCTCGGTTGCGGCCCGTGAAGCTGACGTGGTCTTGCCCGCCGCCCTCGGCCCCGTAATGAGGACGGCCGGGAACGACTCCAAGTACCGGCGGAGGCGCGAGTCAACGAGGCGAGGAACGTAGGACTCCTCGGTTGACACGCGCTCACGGTACCCACCTCCAGGGGGCAATGTCTATTTGGACCAGGTAACAATGCCTATTTGGACCACTTCGGAGTGTCGCTTTGGACCAGAAGTGGCGCCGACCGCGAGGTACGCTCCACGAATCTGCAGGGCCAGTCGCCGCGGCCACCGGCAGTGCGGCGCTGGGGAAGATGACGCCATGAGCCGCACAGCGCACCTCCTTGAGGTAATCGGCGGCATCGTCGCCTCCCTTGGAGGAGCCGCGCTGATCGGGTACTGGCTGTTCACTCTGGGCCAGCCCGCGGCCAGTCTCAATTCACCTCCGGCTTGGACCAGTGTGGCGATCACCGCAACAGGCCTCGCGGCCATGGTGGCCGGTTCCCTCCTCCCCAAGACCCCCAGAACGTCCACTTCTGCCAACATCAAGGGAGGTCGTGGCGGCGACGCCCTCGTAGTAGGCGGGGCGGGGGAAGCGATCGGAGGCAACGCCGGCCACGGCGGCGCCGCCTTCGGTCCCGGCGGTGACGACGGCTCGGCCACCGCGATCAACGCAACGGGACGCGCCGTCGGCGGGCGGGGTGAGGATGTCCATCCCCGGGATGACTCCCCAGACGGCAGCCGCCCTGTGCGGGGTCAGTGTGGCCACCGTCACCCGCGGCCTGAAGGGGGTCAGCGATGAGCACTAGGGGAACGGCTCAGCTCCTGAGCATTGCGGAGACCGCCGAGGTCCAGGGGGTCACGCCGCGGATGATTCGCCGGCTCACGGCCAGTCGCCGCCTGCCCTTCGTGAAGGTGGGCCGGTTGGTTCGCTTCCGAGAGGCCGACATCGGCCGCTTCATGCGCGAGGCGCCTTCCAGGCACTGCGCACCATGTCGGTTCGGACGGAACCCAGGAAGATGACCGGACGTGACCCGGCGGCGTCGTTCCACGCCTGCCGATGTTCCACGCGAGTTTCACAGCGAGGGAACGTGACAGCCGAAACATGTTGCAACTACTAATGTTTCACCTGTGGACGAACGTCCGTTCCCAAGCTGGCAGTGCGAGGTCGATTCTCGTCACCCGCTCCACCGAAACCTTTTGCTGCGCAGGGGATCTTAACGTTTTCACGGTCAAGTCGTCTGACCGCTCCGCACCCCGAACTACCCCAAGATGTTCCACGCTTGTTCCACGGAACCTGATGCTTCGGCGTCGCCGGTGGTAGCGGTCGAAGTCCGCTCGACGACGCCACGATCCGTACCGCAGCGGCTCGGTGGCGTGACCTTATGTAATACATAGTGGTACCATTCTGCGGTGTTCCAACGCGTTGATTGAAGTGAGCGCGAGGAGCACATGCTGGAGCGGCACGGCATCACACCTGAACAGGCAGAGGAAGCGCTCTCGGACGACACGAGGGTCGTCTTCGAGCCGGACTATGCGAGTCGGTCCGGTCAGTCGGTTCGCGTGATGGGGTTCGCTCCCAGCGTTGGCGACGTGCTGACCGTGATCGTCGTGATCGACGAACACGGGAAGCAGTGGGGAGGTTCCGCGTGGCGGTCGAACAGACGCGACGTGACCTACTACTCCGGGAACATGGAAGGGGATGTCGATGAGCAAGATCAGTGACCTGATCGCGGCAGAGGTTGCCGCCGCGGAGGCTGCCTCGGACCGCGCCGATGCACGCCTTCCGGACCATGTGCGAGTAACGCGCGGCCACGATCGTTCGCGCGTGCTCCAGGTACGGTTGAGCGAAGCCGAGTACGAAGCGCTTGCCGACCGCGCGGATGAACACCACGTTCCCGCATCCACGTTCGCCCGCGCCGTAATACTGCGTGGCATCGCTTCGTAAGATCCCGGTCGGCGCGTGCAGGCGATCGACCGGTGATGGGCAAGGGCCGCGTTACGGAGCCAAGGTGCCGATTGGTACGACGTGGACGCCGGACGGAAGCGTGTATGCATGTTGGGTGCCGGTCACGACGGCTAGGGCGCGTGCGCAGGCGGCCGAAGCGTCCCGCACGTGAATGCCGCCTCGGGTCGTCAGCGGGGATGGGCGATCCCGGAAGGATGAACTGGCCACGCTTGCGCCGGTCGTCGATCTCGTGCCGAGTGACGTTCCACAGATCCGGTGCCAGCTGTCGAAGAACAGGAACCCGTGGACGGAGAACGGCGTGCGAAAGGCAAGGGTGTGGCCTGCCCTGTTCGGGCTGGAGAACGCGGTCGTGGAGGACGTGGAGTTCGACGAGGACGCTGAAGTCCTCATCGTGCATGCGCGCCACCGTGCACGGCTTCTTCGACGCCCTGGAGGCCTTCGGGCCCGGCCGGTGCGCGGCGATCACGCACGTGTCCGCAGATCGGGCTGGCGACCCGGATACCGGGAGACCGGGCCTCACCGCGACGTGGTCAGGGCCGCCGCGGCGAGAGCGGCCGCGACGGCGCTGATGCGATCGCCGGCGTCGAACCCCACGGGCGAGTCGGACACGTTCCGCAGCACGTCCAACACCGCACTCCGGCGAACGTGGTTCACCTGCACCGGCCCGTTGGCGTCCCGCCACCCGAACTCGCGCAGTGCGGCAGCGACGCTCGCGAGCGGGAAGTCGGTATCGGCCGACGTCGCCGCGTACAGCAGGGTCAGCAACGTCACCTGAGCGGTCCACCGGTCGGTGTCGATTCGCGAGAGTCGCGCGACGAGATGTGCACGCAGCGCGCCCACGTCGCGCTGCGCGTCACGGCCGGCCTTGGTGAGGACGAGGCGCCCCCTGGTCTTCCGCAGCAGGCCGAGCTTCTGCAACGACTGCCGGAAGTGCCACAACGGCACGAGACCGCTCTCGCGGTTGTTCTTGCCGTACCCGAGCCAGTCGGCGGCCGTCGGCACCAGTGGTGCGACCGCGACGACGTCGACGGGGGTCAGGTAGCCGGCGGCGGTGAGGGGAATCCCGTCTCCCACCGCGCGATCGAGGAACCACCGATGTGCCCGCAACGCGGCACTCCACTCGTCGTCCGTCGGTGCGGGGCGAGCCAGGCTGAGGTCGAGCGCACGAGCGGTGACGTCGACGCCCACGTCGGTCTGGCTGAGTCGATTGACGAGCTCGACGAGCGGCGCGGCGACCCCGCGGTCCATGAGGACGAAATACGGCTGCGCGAGGGCGTTGTTGACCTCCTCCAGGTCGAACGCGGCCGGATCGTCGAGCACCGTCGCCAACTCCTCCTCGGTCACGAGGTGGCCGCAGTCCTCCGGCGGAGCCGCTCGCCCGCCTGCCACGCAGACCGCGCTCGGTGCGTTCGGTTCGTACGGCAGCACGTCCTCGAGCCTGATCGTCAGCTGCCAGTCGTCGCCGTAGTCATAGCCGTAGTGAAGGACATCGCCCGGCTCCTGCACGGTCTCGTCCAGGCGCACCAGCGAGTCCAGGATCGATCCATCATCGACGTCGCTCTCCTGGAGGTCCTCCGTGCACGCGAACACCTGGCTGGTGTGATCCCATACACCACCGCCGAGGCTGAAGCGGTACAGGTGATAGTCCCACCAACCGAACGCCGCCTGGATCCCCTGATGGACGACGCTCAGGGTCAGATCCGACCTCAGGTCCAGTCGCCGCCAGATCTGCGGTTGAGAATCGTCGAGGCTGACCAGCACCCGGAACATCCGGCGATCCGCCAGCCGCGGGCGCCGACGTTCGGGACGCGGCGCGTGTCGCGCCTCATACCAGTCGTGAGTGCTCATGCCGGCCGACTCCGCGCATCCGCCGCGGCCAGGACCGCTGCGAACTCCACCCGCGTCGGCCGGCCGTCGTCGACGACGAACTCCCCGCCGACGAGCACGTGCCGCACGTCGGATCGGCCGGCCGCGAAGACGATCGCGGTGTGCGGCTCGCGCAGCGGGGTCAGATGCGCGACCCGGGTGTCCACGACGATGAGGTCGGCTTCCTTGCCGACCTCCACCGACCCGATCCGACCGTCCAGGCCGAGCGCCCGCGCCCCGTCGATCGTCGCCGCGCGGACGACGTCCCGCGCACTGATGGCCGCGGGGTCCATCCGCACGAGGCGCGCGAGGTTCGCCGCCGAGCGCATCACCGCGAACATGTCCAGGTCGTTGCTGCTCGAGCACCCGTCCGTGCCCAGCCCGACGACGATGCCGTCGGCGCGATAGCCGACGATGTCGGCCGCGCCGCTGGCGAGTTTCAGGTTCGAACCCGGACAGTGCGCGATCGTCGCACCGGCCGTCGCGATCGCCCGTCGCTCGTCCGCGGACAGGCGGACCGCGTGCGCGAGCACGGGGCGACGTGCGAGCACCCCGCTGGCGTGCAGGCACTGGATCGGGCTCATGCCACGGCTCGCCTGCGTCTGCGCGTTCTCGGCGTCGTTCTCCGACGCGTGGGTCGTGATCATCGCGCCGGTCCGCGCGGCGAGTGCGGCCACTTCGGTCAGGTGGTCGGTCGTCACGGTGAACGGCGCGTGCGGCATGAGCACGAGCGGGACGTACGGGCCGCCGATCGCCGCCAGCTCGGTCGGCCACTTGCCGGCGGCGTCGGTCCGCGCCGCCCAGGACAGCCCGTCCGGACCCGGACCGGAGAAGAAGACCGGCCCGATGACATGGCGCAGGCCGACCGACACCGCGCCCCGGTGCGCCGCCTCGTGGTGGAAGTACATGTCGAGCGCAGTGGTCGTCCCGGCGAGAACGGCCTCGAGCGCACCGAGCCGCGCGCCGATCTCGACGCCCTCGGCGTCCATGACCCGCGCCTCCTCGGCCCACACCAGGTTCAAGAACCCTTGCAGATCCACGCCTTCGGCGACACCACGCAAGAGCGTCATCGGCAGGTGGGTGTGCAGGTTGACCAGTCCGGGCATGACGATGTGCCCCCGGGCGTCGACCACGCGATCGGCACGCACTGCGGTGTCGAGTTCGCCCGCGACACCGACCGCGACGATGCGGCCGTCGCGGATGACGACCGACGCGTCGTCGAGGACCGAACCGTCGTCGTCGCAGGTCAGCACATGCCGGGCGTGGCGAAGGAGGACGTCGGCCTTCACGAAGCCGCTCCCCGGACCGGGCGATCGGGCGTCACCCGGGGAACATAGCGCCGGCGCGGCACGCGCGGGACGGTAGCGTCACGGACGTGCGAATCGTGCTGGCCGGGGCGTCCGGGCTCATCGGCCGCGCGCTCGGCGCGGACCTCGCCGTCCACGGCCACGCCGTCACGCGGCTCGTGCGACGCGAGCCCGCGTCCGTGGACGAGGTGAAGTGGGACCCGAGCGCCGGGCGACTGGATCCCACGGCGCTCGCCGGCGCCGACGCCGTCGTCAACCTCGCCGGCGCGGGGGTGGGCGACCATCGGTGGACACCGGCCTACAAGCGCACCATCCTGCGCAGCCGGGTCGACAGCACCGAACTGATCGCCCGGACGATCGCCGATCTCGCGGACCGGCCCGCGATCTTGCTCAACGCCTCGGCGATCGGCTGGTACGGCGACACCGCGGACCGGGAGGTCGACGAGTCCGCCCCGGCCGGCGAGGGCTTCCTCGCCGACGTCGTGCGCCAGTGGGAGTCGGCGACCGCGGCCGCCAGTGCGGCGGGCACGCGCGTCGTGCACCTGCGTACCGGACTGGTCGTGGCCCGTGCTGGCGGGGCGTGGGCCCGCATGTTCCCGCTGTTCCGACTCGGCCTGGGCGGTCGGCTGGGTTCGGGCCGGCAGTACTGGTCGTGGATCTCGTTGCGCGACCACGTCGCCGCGACCAGGTTCTGCTTGACCGACGACACCCCGGTCGGGCCGGTCAACCTCACCGCGCCGATCCCGGTGACCAACGCGGAGGTCACCGCGGCGATGCGGCGCGTCCTGCGGCGACCGGCGTTCCTACCGGTGCCCGCATTCGCGCTCACCCTCGCGCTCGGGGAGTTCTCCACCGAGGTGCTGTCGAGCAGTCGCGTCGTACCCGCGGCGTTGACGTCCGCGGGCTTCGGCTGGCAGGACGTCACCATCGACGACGCGATCCGGTCGGCCCTCGCGTCCTGACGGGTCCCGACCCGCAGCCGAGACGGTCAGAGCGCGAGGGGCCGGTAGAAGACCAGGCCGTTGCCCTGGTTGTCGTAGACGACCGCGCGACGCTCGTGCGCGTCGTCGTACGGACCCGTCACGATCGCCCCGCCACTGTCCTCGACCGCCTTCGCCGCCGCGTCGACGTCGTCGGCATCAAGACCGACGACGACCTTGCCCGGCATCGGGTGGTCGATCGCCGTCGCCAGCGCGATCGTGATCGACCCGCCGTCGAGGGCGGCGAAATGACTGCCGTCCCGGAACTTCAGCGTCATCCCGAGTGTCTCGGTATACAGCCGGATCGACTCGTCCAGATCCTCGGTCGTCAAGATCACCATGCGGACGTCGTACTCGCTCATGCGGTCCTCCTTCGGGTCGGCCGATCGTATCGGCGCACCGCCGCCGGATCCCACCTACCGTGCGTCCACGTCGTCCGCCATCAGGCCGGCCAACCGGGCCACGCGCATGCCGGCGTGCAGGTCGTTGCGCACCGCACCGTCGTACAGGTCACCGCCGATCTGCTCGCGGATCCGGTCGAGCCGGTAGTACAGCGTGCTGCGATGGATGTGCAGTGCCCGCGCCGTCTCGACGACGTGCCCGCCGCTGTTCAAGAACGCCTCCAACGTCGTGACCAGATCGGAGTCGGCCGGCAGCGTCATGACGCGTTGGACCTCGGCCGGGAAGTCCGTCGGGCTCAGTTCGTCCAGCGGGAGCTGCAGCAGCAGCCGATCGACGCCGAGGTCCTCCCAGAACGCCGCGCGTCCGTACTTCCTCGGGTCTCGAACCGTTGCCCGCCAGGCGATCTGCGCTTCGTGGTGGGAGTCCACGGCGTCGAGCAGCGACTCCTTGACACTGCCCACACCTGCGCACACCGACTCCAGGCCCGTGTCGCTCAGGACGACCGCCAGACGCGTCGGATTCACCCGCCGGGGGAACACGAACACCCCCTCCTCGCCGACCGTCGCCCCGGCCACCCGCACCGTCGTCGACCGTGAGACGAGGCGGAGCGTGCGTTCGGTCGCCCAGCGGGCCGACAGTCGATCGCGCGGCGACCTGGACCGAAGCACCAGCACGCAACTCTCCCCGGAGTCGCTGACCAGCCCCTCGTCGAGCAGACGCCCGGCCGCGACCTCGCGCGACCGACGCGTCTCGCCGAGGAGGTCCCGGATCAGGGTCCTGGTGTGCTCGTTGCGGTTTCGCACCTCGAAGCCCCACAGTGCGAGACGAAGCGCGAGCTCGGGCTCCGCCGCGTCGATCGCCTTCTGCACGGCCCGAGGGATCGGCGCATCGACCTCGGCCTCGTCGAGGTACGTCACGTACCCGACGAGCCGGTCGTCGTGGTTCAGCGGCGCGACCACGCGTGAACTGCCGGCACGGTCGGTCCCCACCCGGATCGCCCGACGGCGCACGCGCGCGGCCTCGGCCTTCAGGCGCGACTCGGCCAGTTCCTGGTTGCTGACGGTCAACGTCAACGACAGGTGCTCGCGGTCCCGTTCGGTGTCGTGGAAGCTCGCGGCCGCGACGTTCCAGTCCACGTCGACGACGACGATCGCGTGGCCGAGCGTCGCCGACAGGTTCTCCACGGCATTGTCGAGGCTCATCCGACCCGGTCCTTTCCTCCTACGAAGTGTACGAGAAGCCCGTTGATCTTCCGGCGGAATGCCGGAGCCCCTGACCGCCGCCGCGAACGTACCTTTCGGCAACGCATCGGCCACCCGCTCGATCGACACCCACCCGAGGAGTACTCGATGACCACAACAACTGAGCCGACCCACGTCGCCGCGCCGTTCACCGGAGCCGAGTACCTGGAGTCCCTTCGGGACGGCCGCACCGTCTACATGTACGGCGAGTCCGTGCACGACGTGACGAACCACCCGGCCTTCCGAAACACCGCACGCAGCATCGCCAGCCTGTACGACGCGCTGCACGACCCCGAGTACCACGACGTGCTCACGACGCCCACCGACACCGGGAACGGCGGCTTCACGCACAAGTTCTTCCGCTCGCCGCGCTCCCAGGCCGACCTCGTCGGCAGCCGTGACGCGATCGCGACGTGGTGCCGGCTGAGCTACGGGTTCATGGGCCGCACCCCGGACTTCAAGGCGACGTTCACCGCGACCCTGGGTGACCTGCCGGACTTCTACGCCGAGTACGCCGGCAACGCGCGCGAGTGGTACCGCCGCACCCAGGAGCAGGTGCCGTTCATCAACCACGCCATCGTCAACCCGCCGGTCGACCGTGACCGTGACGCCGACGACAACGACGTGTACATCCGCGTGGTGAAGGAGACCGACAGCGGCATCGTCGTCAGCGGCGCGAAGATGGTCGCGACGGCGAGCATGTTCACGAACTACACCTTCGTGGCGAACTTCCAGCCGGTGTTCAAGGAGGAGTTCGCGGTCAGCTTCTTCGTCGACATGAACGCGCCGGGGATCAAGATGCTCGCGCGACCGTCGTACGAGTTCGCGGCCGCGACGTCGGCGAACCCGTTCGACTACCCCCTGTCGAGCCGGTTCGACGAGAACGACGCGATCCTCGTCTTCGACAACGTGCTCATCCCGTGGGAGAACGTCCTCGTCTACCGCGACATCGAGAAGTCCAATCACTTCCTGCCGGCGGTCGGCTTCGCCGAGCGCGCGATGATGCACGGCACGACCCGGATGGGCGTGAAGCTCGACCTCATCTCCGGCCTGCTGATGATGGCCCTCGAGGCCGCCGGCACGAGTACGTTCCGCGGCGTCCAGTCCGACCTCGGCGAGGTGCTCGCGTGGCGCCAGCTGTCGTGGGCGCTCAGCGACGCCCTGGTCTCGAACCCGACGGTCACGCCGACGGGGATGTACCAGCCGAACTCGCAGACGGCGATCATGGTCCGGCTGATGAACGCCGTCGGCTGGCCCCGTGTCCGGGACATCATCCAGCGCACCGTCGCCGGCGGCCTGATCGTCCAGCCG
Source organism: uncultured Bifidobacteriaceae bacterium (assembly GCA_964391765.1). GTDB lineage: Bacteria > Actinomycetota > Actinomycetes > S36-B12 > S36-B12 > UBA10649. The sequence continues at coordinate 21,086 of CAYMNG010000010.1, forward strand.
TCCAGCGCCCTGGACTTCAAGAACCCCGAGATCCGCCCGTACCTCGACCGCTTCTACCGGGGCTCGAACGGCTACGACGCCCTGGAGCGCAACAAGGTCATCAAGCTGCTGTGGGACGCGACCGGCTCGGAGTTCGGCGGTCGGCACGACCTGTACGAGCGCAACTACGCCGGGAACCACGACATCCAGCGGATCAACGTGCTGCAGTACGCCGAGATGACCGGGGTCGCCGAAGGTCTGAAGGACTTCGCCCGCAAGTGCATGAGCGACTACGACCTCGACGGGTGGGTCAACCCGATCTGGAAGTCGAACGAGGACGTCTCCGTCCTGGCGAAGAACTAGCGATGGGCACCGCGTTGATGGATGCTCCGGCTGCGGCGGTCGACGAGGCCGCCGCAGCCCGCCGCCAGGCGTTCCGCGCGGCGATGGGCAACTACCCCACCGGCGTCGCGATCGTCACGACGAGGTCGGCGACCGGCGCCCCGGTCGGCCTGACGATCAACTCACTGGCGTCGGTGTCGATGGACCCGTTGCTCCTGCTGTGGTCGGTCGACAACACCGTCACGTGCGCGCCGGAGTTCACCGCCGGCTCCGGGTTCGCCGTCCACCTCCTCGGCGCGCACCAGTCCGATGCGGCGATCACCTTCGCCACGAAGGGCGAGGACCGGTTCGCCCGGCACGCCTGGCGCTGGTCGGACCGCGGCCTGCCGATCCTCGCGGACTCCGCGGCGATCTTCGAGTGCCGGTTGCACCAGACGGTCGAGGCCGGCGATCACACCCTGCTGATCGGCGAGGTCCTCGACGTCGCCCAGGCCGACCACGACGCCCTCCTGTACCACCGACGCGGCTTCCATTCCGCCGCGCCGCTTCGGAACCGATCGGAGATCTGACGTGACTGCAACGCAAGACGCCGGCACCACCGCGATGCCGGCCCACCAGACCGTCCGGACGGGCGTGTTCGACACCGCGTACTACCACGCCGGGACGGGCCCGAACCGGCCGGTCATCCTCATCCACGGTGGCGGGGCGGGCGCGGACTCGTTGAGCAACTGGCAGCGCAGTTTCGCCCTCTTCGCCGCCTACGCCCCCACCTACGCGATGGACATGGTCGGCTTCGGCCACTCCGACGCCCCCGACCCCGCAGAGTTCGCGTACACCCAGGACGCGCGCAACCAGCAGCTGATCGACTTCATCGAGGCCCTGGACCTGGGGCCGGCCCACCTGGTCGGCAACTCGATGGGCGGGGCGACCGCGCTCGGCGTGGCCATGCAGCGCCCGGACCTGGTCGCCAGCCTGGTCCTGATGGGGTCCGGCGGCCGATCGCAGCACCTGTCCCCGGATCTGGGTCCGGTCATCAACTACGACTTCACCGTCGACGGCATGCGCGCGATCATCGCCGTGCTCGCCAACCCCGGATTCGTCGCCACCGACGACCAGGTCCGCTACCGGTACGAGATGTCGACCAAGCCGGACCTCGCCGCTGCGTACAAGGCGACGATGGGATGGGTCCGCGAGAACGGCCTGCACTACCCCGACGACGCGATCGCCGCCGTCAAGTCCCGGACCCTGGTCGTCAGCGGAAAGCAGGACAAGGTCGTCCCCGTCGAGCAGGCCTACGAGTTCCTGGCCCTGCTGGAGAACTCCACCGGCTACATCATCCCCCACTGCCGGCACTGGGCCATGCTCGAATACCCGGCCCTGTTCGCCAAGACCTGCATCGACTTCTTCGAGGACACCACCGTGTACGGAGCCGGATCGTGAAGGCGCCGCGGATCGCGATCATCGGCGCCGGCGTCGGTGGCCTGACCGTTGCCCTGGCACTGCGCGAACGCGGCTTCGACGCGCAGATCTACGAGCGGACAGTCGAGTTGCGAGAGGTGGGTGCCGCGGTCTACCTCGCGGCGAACGCCTCGCGGTTCATCGAGCGCTTCGGCCTGGGCCAGCAGTTCACCGACGTCTCGTGGGCGCCGACCGCCCTCATCTACCGCGACGGGCGCGACGGGCGCGTCATCGGCAGGCATACCGGTACCGAGTCCGACCTGTGGGGCGCCCCCGGCTGGGGCGTCCACCGCGCCGACCTCCAGCGCATCCTGTCCGAGGCCGTCGGGCTCGACCGGATCCACCTGGGCAAGGCGCTGACCGCGTACCAGCAGGACGACCATGAGGTCACGCTCACGTTCGCCGACGGCACGTCGGCGACGGCGGACCTCGTCATCGGCGCGGACGGGGCACGATCGACCGTCCGCGAGCTGATGATCGGCTTCGACGACAAGATCTACACCGGCCGCAGCGGGTTTCGCGGGATCGTCCCGCTGTCGCAGTTGCCGAGCCTGCCCGACCCGGGGGCCCTGCAGTTCTGGATCGGCCCCGACGGCCACCTCCTGCACTACCCGATCGGCAAGGACGGCGACCTCATCAACTTCCTGCTGGTCAAGAAGATGCCGTGGGAGGGCGACGACTGGACCGTTCCGGCACAACCGGACGAGCACCTGCGCCTGTTCGCCGGATGGCATCCGGCCGTGATCGAGATGATCAGCGCGCCCACGTTCGACCTGCGCTGGGCCCTGAACCGACGGCCACCGCTGTCGCGGTGGTACGACGGCCGGGTCGTCCTCCTCGGCGACGCCGCGCACGCCCTCGTCCCGCACCACGGCCAGGGGGCGAACCAGACGGTGGAGGACGCCGTCGTCTTCGCTCGCACGCTGGCCGAGGCCGACGCCCTCCCCGCGGCGCTGGCTTCGTACCAGAGCCAACGACTGGTGCGCACGGCCCAGGTGCAGACCGCGTCCTACGTCACCGCCGAGGTGCTGCACCTGCCCGACGGAACCGAGGCCGTGCACCGCGACGAGCACCTCGCCTCGGCCGCCTGGGTCCACGGTCAACTCGACTGGATCCACTCCTACAACGCCGATCCCGACTTCGCAAAGGTGGTTCACGCATGAACATCGAACAGCTCGGATACCTGGGCTTCAACTCGACCGATCCCGCCGCGTTCGGCTCGTACGCGACCGACGCGCTGGGCATGCAGGCGGTCGACCTCGGCACCGGCCGGCCGTCCTTCCGCATCGACTCCTACGAACAGCGCGTCATCGTCGAGCCGTCGGACACCAGCGGCGCGGCCTACATCGGCTGGCAGGTCGCCGACTCCGCGGCCCTGCAGGCGGCCGCCGCGCAGGTCCAGGCGGCCGGGGTCGCGGTGCACGAGGCGACACCGGAGGAACTCGAGGTCCGCCGCGTCGCCGACATGGTCCACTTCCTCGATCCGGCCGGTCACCGCGTCGAGTTGTTCGCCGGCCCGTCCCGCTCCGCAGCCGCGTTCACGTCCCCCCGGGACATCCCGGCCTTCGTCGCGGAGGAACTGGGGCTGGGCCACTGCGTCCTGACCACCCGGGATCTGCCCACGACGCAGGCCTTCTACACCGACGTCCTCGGGTTCAAGATCAGCGACTACATGATCGAGTCGCCGTTCACCGCGACCTTCCTGCACTGCAATCCCCGCCACCACAGCATCGCGCTGGTCGACGGGAGCTTCTTCGGCATTCCGAACCTCATGCACCACTTCATGTTGGAGATCGAGGACGAGAACGAGGTCGGTCGCGCGTGGGATCGCGTGCAGCGCGACGGCGTGCCCGTGGGGATGACGATCGGTCGGCACACGAACGACTTCATGTTCTCGTTCTACGTCGCCTCGCCGATCGGCGTGCTGACCGAGTTCGGGGCCGGCGGCCGGCTGATCGACGACGCGACCTGGCAGCCGTGGCAGATGCCGGGCCCGGACATCTGGGGACACACGCACTGACGTCCGGCGAAGCGATCGGGCCCGGGCCGCTCCCCGGATTCAGCGCCTTGGCCGCCACCGCGGGAAGCGGCCCGGCCACAATGGCCCCGGGAGGACCGCCGGCATGTGGCTCGGGTTCGCGCTCGGCTCGGCCGCCTTCGCCGGGCTCGTCGCGATCCTGGCGAAGGCGGGCATCCGGCACGTCCCCTCGAACCTCGCGACGGCCCTGCGCACCCTCGTCGTCCTCGCGCTCGCCTGGTTGATGGTGCTGGTCGTCGGCTCCCAGTCGACGATCCCGACTGTCCCCACACGCAGCCTGGTCTTCCTCGTGCTGTCCGGCCTGGCCACCGGCGGGGCCTGGCTGTGCTACTTCCGGGCGCTGCAGACAGGCCCGGTCAACCCGGTCGTCGCCGTCGACCGCTCGAGCCTGGCCCTGACGGTCGTCCTCGGCATGACCGTCTTCGGCGAGGTCGGGCACCTGCCGTTGCGCCTGGCCGGACTGGTCACCATCGCCGTGGGCACCTACCTGGTCGTCCAGTGGCAGCCGCCGACCCAGCGCGCCAGCACGGGCCTGGGCTGGCTGCCGTACGCGATCGCGTCCGCGGTCCTCGCGAGCGTGACGACGGTCCTGGCGAAGGTCGGGATCGAGGACGTCGAGACGAACCTCGGCACCGCGATCCGCACCACGGTCGTGCTCGTCCTGGCCTGGGCGATCGTCTTCGGGACGGGGGAGCAGCGCCGACTCCCGTCGCTGCCCCGACGTGAACTCGCCCTCGTGCTCGCCTCCGGTGTCGCGACCGGCGCGTCGTGGCTGTGCTTCTTCGCGGCGTTGCAGACCGGTCCGGTCAGTGCCGTCGTCCCGGTCGACAAGCTCAGCATCGTCGTGACCGCCGCCCTCGCCTTCGCGGTGTTCGGCGAACGCCTCACCCGGCGAGGACTCCTCGGCCTGGTGCTGCTGATCGCCGGCACGTTCGCGATGGTCGCCTGAGCCGATATCGTCCAGCGACGGCCGGACGGAGGGCAGGCATGGGCGCGCAGATCAGCATCCAGCGTCGGCTCTTCCCGCAGGCGACCTGCTTCGGCTGCGGTCCGGCGAACGCCAAGGGCCTTCGGTTGGAGAGCTTCGCCCGGGACGGCGTCGTCGTCGCCCGGTTCGCACCGTGGCCCGAGCACGACAACGGCCTGGGCTTCCTCAACGGCGGAATCATCGCGACGGTGCTGGACTGCCACAGCGGTGCAGCCGTGTTCGACGAGGCCGCGACCCGCGACGTGCGGGCCGGCGAGGGCCTGCCGTTCCCGTTCGTGACCGCCGGCCTGGACATCCGATTCCGCCGGCCCGTGCCGCTCGGCGATTCGAGCGACCTGCGCGCGTATGTCACCGACGCCGGCGACGAGCAGATGACCGTGGTCGCCGAGTTGTGGTGGGACGGCCGACTGCGCGCCCAGGGCACCGCGCTGTGGCGGCGCTGGCGCCCACGCACGACGGACGGCTGAGCGCGGGCTGAGGGCCGGCTGCGCGTCGGCTGGGCCCGGGTCAGGAGCCGCCCGGACGCCGGCGACCGGGTTAGGCTCGACTCCACCATCCGCCCCGCGCGAGCGCGGGCAGCCCCCGCACCGAGCACCGGAGGGACCCGATGAAGCGCATCGCACGGACACCGGCAGTCACCGTCGCGGCGGGTGCGCTCGCGCTCACCGGTACCGTCGTCACCGCGTCGGGCGCGGCGGCCGCGGCAGTGCCCCGGTGCACCGCGGCGATGCTCTCGGCGAAGGTGACCGACACCGCGGCCGGCATGTCGCAGCCGGCGACGTACATCACCGTCACGAACACCGGCTCCGCCGCCTGCCGACTGCGCGGCTACCCGATCATCACCCGCATGACCACGAAGAAGGGGCCCCGGCAGGTCACGGTCAGTCACGGTGGCGTGCAGAACGCGCCGCAGGTCCCGGTCAAGCGGATCGTCCTCGCCCCCGGCGCCCACGCCTGGTTCGCGATCGGCACCGCGACCGCGTACGACCCGCCGGTCGTCACCTTCACCGGTGTCCGCTTCACGCCCAGTGCGGGGACCGCTGGTGGGCTCACCGTGACGGTCTCGCAGCAGGCGTCCGCGCCGTCCGGCAAGCCGTTCCCGGTGGGCGTCACCGCGTACGCGAAGGGGACCGGTACGGCCTCCTGACCACCGGTCAGGTGCCCGCGCGACCGCAGGCCGTGGCGACGGCTCGCGCGAAGTCGGCCCACGTCGGCACCGCGTGCGGGTCGAGTTCGGCGGCGAGGTCGGCCAGCGCCCCCGGCGCGGAGTACCGGGTGAACGTCGCGACGAGCGCGTCGTGGCTCATCGCCGGCACCCGTCGGGCGCCACGGCCGGCCATGACGTCGCCCGCGGGCTGCACGCCGTCGTACAGCACCGGGGTCCCCTGGCGGATCGCCTCGAGCACGGGGATGCCGTAGCCCTCGACGCCGATCGACAAGAAGGCGCTCGCCTCGTTCACCAGGTCCCGGACCGCCTCGTCGGACGCCCCGACGACCCACGAGACCGGCAGGTCGGAGTCGGCCGCGGCGCGCACGGTGGTGTTGATCGCGGCGTCCGACGCCGACGGACCGCCGGCGAAGACCAGTTCGGCCTCGATCCCGGTGGCCACCGCGGCGGCGAACGCGTCCAGGATCTCGACCGGGCGCTTGCGGGCCTCGAGCGTGCCCAACCGGACGAACCGGGCTCGCTGCGGCGCGCGACCGGCTCGCACGTCCAGGTGGTCGCCGCCGGGGTGCGCGACGGTGATGGGCAGTGCCGGGTCGCGCCGCAGGCGGGTGAGGATGGCGTCCCGGGCGTATCCGCTGATGCACACCACCGCGTCGGCGGTCGCCAGCAGTCGGAAGTACTCGCTCACCCAGCCGGTCGCGCCGGGCCGGAATCGGTAGTTGGCCGGCTCGCTCATCGGCAGCGTGTCGTAGCCGATCATGACCGTCGGCACGCACCGGGTCATCAGCGCGAACCGGTCCAGCACCGCCGGCAGGTACGAGACCTCCGGTAGCAGCCACGCGTCGTAGATCGCGACGAGGTCGCCCGCCGAAACATGTGTCGCCCCGCACCCGGCGATCGCAGCCGTGACAGCGGCGCGCAGGTCGGTCCCCGGCTCGCAGGGCGCGAACGGGATCGCGAGCACCTGCGCCGCCTGCTCGGGGGTCAGCAGGGCGAACCGGTCCCCGACCGGCGCCACGAAGTCGGCGGCGACGTCGGCCGGCCAGCAGATCGCCAGGTACTGCAGCACCCGCTGGATGCCGGACCCGTACGGGTCGCGGGCGAACTGCTCCAGGTCGATGCCGACGTAGGTCATGGCCGGCGGGCCAGTCGGCGAGCGCGCATGCGGCTACGTTAGGGGACGTGAGCGCAAAGGGTGCGGCGGCGGTCGTCGCGGCTCCGATCGGCTGGGCCGTCGCGGGCTTGATCACGGCGTTCTCGCGCGCTCCCCTGTGGCAGACGATGGCCGACCCGGTCTACGTGTACCTCGTCGGTGGTGTCGAGATCGTGCAGGGCCAGCCGAGTTTCGCGAACCAGCACCCAGGGACGCCGCTGTTCTGGCTCTACGGTGTTCTATCGGTCCTGACTCATCTGGCGACCGGCGAGGGGTCGCTTGCCCAGGACGTCGTCGCCCGACCCGAGGTGTTCCTCACGGTCGTCGACGTGGTCCTCGTCGTCGGCCAGTCGGCCGGACTGCTCGTCCTTGGGTGGGGCATCTGGCGCAGGTTCACGCTCGGCGCGGCGCTGGTGGCCCAGGCGATTGCGATGGGCGCCCGGTCGCTGCTGGACTCTCCGGCATCACCCGTGCCGCTGCAACTTGCGGTGATGCTGGCGCTGATCGGTGTCGTGGCACCCGCACTCGACGGGCGTCGGGAGACCGTGAATGGCCGCCGCGTCGCCGCGATCGGAGTTTTGCTAGCCATAGGGTTCACCACGAAACTCACGTTCTTTCCGGCGCTGGCACTGCCGTTGCTGCTCTACCGCCGCCAGGATCTGCTGCGGATCTATGCCTGGTTCGTCGGCATCTCCGCGGCGACGGTCCTTCTGACCGTCCGCGGCGAGTTGCTGAACACCGTGGTGTGGTGGCGCAATCTGCTGTTGACGTCCGGTCGCACGCCGGATGACGTGTCGACGAGGTCGGTCACCCGAGGTCTGCTTGAGATTCCCTCGGTCGCCTTGACGTGGACGCCGTTCGTCGTGGTCGCGCTGCTGGCCGTAGGCGTGTGCTGGGTCGTGCGTCGGCGCCGCGGCGGGGCTCCGGACTGGCTTCCGTGGCGAGCATTTTCGGCCCTCGGGCTCGTCGTTGTGCTGTCCTACCTGTCGACTGTGAAGACCTGGCGGCCGTGGGACCTCGTGCTGATCCCGGCCGCCCTCGCTGGCGTCGTCGCGGTCGCCTGGGCCTGGACCGTCCCGACGCCGTCCCGGTCCGCTGTCGGGCGGTGGCTCGCGGCGGTGCCGGTGCTCGCCGTGGTCGGCTCGCTCGCTGCCTCGTTCGCGGCGGTGCCCGGCGACATCGACCGGACGCGCGCGGGGAAGGACTACCTCGACCTCATCGCGTTCATCGAGGACCGGGTCGCCAGTGGTGGCACGGTGATGACGTCGTACGGCGTGTTCGACCAGGCGACGGCCCTGTATTTCGGGCAGTGGCTCAGTCAGCGCACCTTGGCGCCGGACATCGTGGCCCGTTACCCCGGCTACCTGGAGTACAAGCTCGAGAATGCGCATTTCTACTACTTCACCGATGTCGGCGAGGTCGAGTTCACGTGTACCGGGCTGCGCGATCTGGCCAACAGCGCGAGCGGATTGATCTACGTGCCCGGTCGCAACATCGAGTTCCCCGCCGACCAGCCCCAGTACCAGAGCATCTCGATGGAGCCGGTCCGGCGTTTCGGCAACCAGACCGTATACCGGATCACCGAGGTGGAGTGCGGCAACCGCAAATAGGAGACACGCCTTGTGCGGCTCCCGGGGCTTCGATGTCCGGTAGCATCCGGGCCGCCGAACGCTGCGTAGTTGGAGTTACGGGGGAGGAGTCCTTGAACAGGATTCGTGGTTGGGCGAATGCCCACGGATGGATCGCCCTGATCTGGGCTGCGGTCCTCGGCGTCAGCATCTGGGTGCGGTGGCCGACTATGTCGTACGCGTTGCTGGAGGCGCACGCGTTCCGGCAGACGTTCACGACGATCATGATCCGGGAGTACATGTCCGGCGGGCTGTTCCAGCTTAGCCCCGTCCCGCTCTTCGGTCCTCCTTGGCAGTTGCCGACCGAGTTCCCGCTGTTCCAGTGGCTGGCGGCGCTCGGTGGGGACCTGATCGGGACGACTCCGCAACTGGCCGGACGCCTGACGGCGCTCATGTTCTTCATCGCGACATCCCTGCTCGCCGCCTACCTGGCAACTCGTTGGTTCTCGAGCGCCGCAGGTGTAGTCGCGCTCGTCCTGATGCAGTTTCTTCCGTTCGCCTACCAGTGGGGGAACGCGCCGCTGATCGAGTTCGCGGCCACCACTGGGGCCCTCCTGGCCGTCACTTGCCTCGTCAAGTGGCTGGACGGCCCGCGTTGGTGGTGGGTTGCGCTGGCAACCGTCGCCTTCGGTGTCGCCGCTCTGATCAAGGTGCAGACGGCGCTGGCCTGGGCGCCGGTGTACGCGTGTGCCGGCATCGTCTGGGTGTGGCCAGGCTGGTGGCGGGCGAACCTGCGTCGGTGGGTGCTCGTGCTCCCACTCGTCGTCGCGGGGCTCGCGGCGGCAGTATGGACCCGGTTCGCGGATGCGTACAAGATGCGCAGCGCGTATACCGAATGGCTGTCCACGAGCAGTCTTCACGACTGGTACTACGGCACGGTCGACCAGCGGCTCGATATCGCGACCTGGCAGATGATCACTGGGTACAGCGAGGCGATCGTCGGCTCGATCCTGGTGTTCTCGGTGCTGTTGATCACGGCACTGTTCGTCTGGCAGCGCCGATCCGTGACGCTTGCGCTGGCCGCCGCTTTGCCGGTGGCGGCGCTTGTCTTCACGAACGTCTACTACATGCACACGTACTACCAGGTGGCTGTCCTGCCTGCGTTGGTGATCGTCATGGCGGCCGGCATTGCCGGTCTCGTCCGGCTCGCGTCGGGGGTGCCGGCGAAAGCCGCGATCGCAGTTGTCGCTGTCGCGGTCGTCCTCGTATCGGCGTGGATCTCCGACGAGGGCAAGGTGATCTCCGAGCGCAAGGTAGCCGGAATCTACGACTTCCCCATCGCGACGGAGATGGCAGCCGTCATCCCCGACGGATCGGGTGTGGTCATGGTCGGGTGCGACTGGGACAGCACGTACTTCTACCTGAGCGGGACGAGGGGCCTGATGGTTCGCGATGACATGCTGAGTCGGCCTATCCCGACGGACTGGCTGCGCAACGATCTGCGGTACCTGGTCACCTGCCGCCCGGACATCGACACGGCGGAGCTGTTCCCTAGCGGGACCAACCTGGAGCCGTTGTCGTCCGACATCTTCCGGATCGTGCTGCCGACCAGGCTGACCGGCGGTGCGTGACCGACGTCAGGCGCTGCTGGACAGCAGAGCCAAGAACGCCTGCGCGTACCGGGCCGGCGACTTGGCGTCGAGGTAGGCGCGCCGCATCTCCTCGCGGTCGCCCTCCGACAGCGGGTTCGCGAGCACGCGCTCGACCGCCTCGGCGACGAGGACCGGGCTCACGTCGTCCGGCAGTCGCTCGACGTATCCGGGGGTGTCGACGTCGATCGCCAGGCCACGCGAGGCCACTGCCGGGGTGCCGTACGCCGCCAGGTCGCTCAGCGGTCCGCTGACCCCGAGCACGGGGCTGATCCGCAGCTGGATGCCGAGGTCGACCGCGAGCAGGTAGTCCCGGAACGTCGCGTCGTCGAGGAAGCCGGTCACGCGGAGGTTCGCGACGCCCGCCTGCTCGGCCCGCGCGCCCAGTGCCGCGGCGTCGGCAGGGCTCGCCGCGCCGGCCAGGTGCAGCGAGACGCGGTGGCCCCACTGCGTCAGCCACGCCGCGGTCTCGACGACGACGTCGGTCATCTTCGTCCGGGTGTCGACGTAGCCGAACGTCGCCAGGTGGACCGTTCCGGCGAGGGGCCCGTCGTCGAACCCCAGCCGCGCGCGCGCGGCCGCGCGCAGGCCCGCCGTCACGGCGCCGTGCGGCGCGCGCTGGTTGGCGAACGGCAGCAGCCGCGGTCGCACGCCCGTCTCCGCCTCGATCCGCGCGGCCGCCGTCGGGGTGTGCATGACGAGCATTCGGGCGCGACGGGCCACCTCCCAGAAGCCCGCGTCCTGCAACAGGCGCATGTCGGCGATCTGCTCGTCGAGCGGCGGGTCCAACGCGCGCCGCCCGGTGCCGCGCAACAGCAACTGCTCGACCCCACCGCGGTCGCGCAGCGCGAGGTAGAACTCGACCAGCCGCGTGTCGTGCGAGACGACGACCGACCCGACCCGCTCCGTCGCCGCGAGGAACGGCAGGTGGAAGTGACTGTTGCCGACCACCGACACGAAGACGTCGTCGTCGCAGCCGTGATCGAGGACGTCCTCGATCCGCGCGGCACGGATGCGGACGTCCGGCGGGGTCGTCCCGGCGACGTCGGCGTCGGCCGTCGCGTACACCGTGACGTCCGCGAGCCGGGCGAGTTCGATCGTCGTCGTCGTCGAGAAGTCCGCGACGCCGGTGCGCTGCGGTGCCCACGGCGTGCCGATGCCGATCCGCAGGCCCCGGCCGCCGACGTTGACCGCCGCGGCCGGCAGGTCCACGGCCGTCGCCTTCGCGGTGTCGGCGACCATGCGGCCCAGGGCGTCCGCCAGCGACTCGTGCCGGTGCTCGGCCAGCCGCCGGGCCTGCCGCTGCTGCGTCGCCGCCCGACCGCGGTGCCGACGGATCGCCCGCGCCAGCGCCTTCGGGCTGCGCGGGTCGGCGAGGAAGGAACCGGTGCCGACGAGCTCACGGTGCGCGGGGATGTCCGCCGCGACGACCGGCGCCCCGGCCCGCAGCGCCTCGACGACCGGGAGCGACAGTCCCTCGTCGAACGACGCGACGACGACCAGGCTCGCCGACGCGAGCAGCCGGTGCATCTCCTCGTCGTCGATCCGGCCCAGCGTGCGGGCCTCGCCCGGGCGCATCGCCGCACCGATCGACCAGTGGTGCACCCGGTCGTCGAGGCCGGCCAGGCCGAGCACGACGACGTCGCGACCGGGGTCGCCGGCGGTCGCCGCGCCGATACCGGCGAGCGCGCCGAAGGTGTTCTTGCGCGGCTCGTCGCCGGTCATGACGACGATCGGCCCGTCGCCACCGGCCGCCGGGGCCGGCCCACCGGCCGGCAGGACGTCGCGCGGCCAGGCCACGACCGCGCGCAGCGCGTTCGGTCCGTCGGCGGGTCTGCCCAGCACGGTCCGCAGCTCGGCCCGCGCGAGGTGGGAGATGCAGGCGAACTCGTCGTACAGTCGCAACGCGTCCAGCGCGGCCGCGTACTGCGTGCGGGCGGCGAAGTGGCGCAGGTAGACCGTCGGGTAGTGCATCGGGATGAAGTCGAAGACGATCGCGATCTTGTGCGCCTGGCTGTGCAACAGCGGCAGGTACGGCAGCGCGCTCGCCGTCATCGGCGACGGCTGGACGAGCGCGCCGTACCGCGGGACCTCCCGTTCGTCCACCGCGGTCACCTGCCGGGCGGCGCCGGCGAGGTCGGCCGGGAGCGGTTCGAGGCCGCGATCGACGAGCAGGACGAGGCGTTCGTCGCCGACCTGCGCTCGCACGCCGTCGAGGGCGGCCCGGGCGAACCGCCCGATGCCGCGCGCGCCGAAGGCCGGGGTCTGCAGGCAGCGGGCGTCGAAGAGCACCCCGGTGCCGCCGGCCCAGCGCGGGCTGTCCGGGCGGTCGGCGAGCCGCAGGCGCTCACGCAGTGCGGCCATCGTCCGGCCCACCTCGTCGCCGTGGTTGTCGATACGGCGCTCGAGCAGGGCGTCGGTGTCGTACGGGCCGCCGGCCAGCCACGTCCGCACCGCGGCCGCGTCCCCGGCCGACAGCGGTCCGAGGTCGAAGCCGGCGCTCGGGCCGACCGGCAGGCCGTCGGGGGTGATCCAGTCGACGACGTCCGGTGGCGGCTGCCCCCGGTAGGCCGGGTCCGTCAGGTCGGCCATCGTCGCGGTCACCAGGCGCAGATGCCGCGACCGCACGAGGGCGGCCCTCACCGGTGCCGGAAGGTGATCGACAGCCCGCCGCGCACGGAACACGACCGCCTTGCCGACCCGGGCGACCTTGCGCGAGTAACGGAACGTCCGTGATCCCTCGACGGCGACCAGTGCCGCCCGCAGTTCGCCGATCTGCCGTTCGTACTCCGCGCGCGGCACCTCCCCGGCGATGTCGTGCAGGATCAGCTCGCGTGCCCAGGCTCGCCGGATGTCGGCCCGGTCCGCACGCGCGCGGGCGACCGCGAGATCCGCGACGACCCAGCCGTGCTCGCCCGCGTCGATCGCGTTGAACGAGATCGCCAGCGCGGGCGCGAGGTCGGCGTGCTCGGCGGCGACGTACCACCGGTTGACACCGTCGAAGGCGACGAGCCGGTAGTTCGCGGCGAGGAGCGCCGGCTCCCATCCCCCCTCGCTCGGTGTGCTCGTGCCGGGGAGGACCGCCTCGACGCACATCGTCCACGGTCGATGACGGGTGAGTGACAGGCCTTGCAGCACAACGGCCTCGGCGCCCTCGACGTCGACGGACAGGAAGTGGACGTCACCGAGGCCGGCCTCGTCGAGGATGTCGTCCAGGGCTCGGGTGCGCACGTGCACCGCCTCGACCGCGAACCCGCGTGCCGCGGCGGCAGCCGCCTCCCCGGCGTCCAGCGTGCCCAGGCCCGTGCCCGGGACGCGGTGGAACACCAGCTCCCCCTCGCCCCCGGCCGCGGCGACCTCGACGACGACGTCGTCGGGTCGATGGATCCGCAGGTCCGCGGCGAGCACCGGGTCCGCCTCGACGAGCAGCCCCCGCCAGCCCTCGTCGTGCAGGCTCGCCGTGATCGACAGGTGCCGCGGCTCGTTCGCGCCGACGTCGACGTAGGTCAAAGTGGTCGGGTCCCGGTCACGGAACGCCCGCCAGACCCGCACGTCCTCGGCGTTCTGCGCGTACGAGATCCGCCGGCGGGCGGTCATGACTCGAACCAGAGCGCCTGCGGGTCGCGGACGAGCCGGACGTCGTAGGCGACCATCTCCTCGGCGATCTGGGCGAACGTGCGGGTGTGCCGCCAGCCCAGCGCGCGGTGTGCCTTGGCGCTGTCGCCACGGAGCACGACCGGATCGGTGCTGCGGCGCAGGTCCTCGCGGGTGACGACGACCTGGGTCCAGTCGTCGATACCGACCGCGGAGAACGCGATCTGGAGGAACTCCGTCAGCCAGTGGGCCTCGCCGGTCGCCAGGATGTAGTCGTCCGGCTCCTCGGCCAGCGCCATAGCGCGCATGGCGCGGACGTAGTCCGGCGCCCAGCCCCAGTCGCGGCAGACCTCGATGTTCCCCAACTCCAGGGTGTCCTGGAGGCCGGCCGCGATGCGGGCCGCGCCCTCGGTGATCCGTCGGGTGACGAACCCGCTGCCGCGCAACGGCGACTCGTGGTTGTAGAGGATCGCCGACGAGGCGTGCAGACCGCGGGCACGTGCGGCGGCGACGAGGTCGAGGGTCTCGGCCTTGGCGCACGCGTAGGGGGTCCGCGGCGACCGCTCCGTCCGCTCGTCCTGCGGAGTTGTCGCGGTCCCCTCGAAGACCGTCCCCGACGCCGCCTGGACGAACGTGCACGGGTCCGGCAGCGCGCCGACGGCCTCGAGCATGGTCGCGACCGCTTCGACGTTGACCCGATGCGTCATCTCCGGGTGGTTCACCGACTCGACGATCGAACTGACGCCGCCGAAGTTGTAGACCTCCTGCGGCTGCAACCGCTCGATCAGGGCACGCAGCGCGGCGAGATCGGCCAGGTCGCAGTCGACGACCTCGACCGCCGGGGCGTAGGCGTGCAGGACAGCCCCGGAGGTGCCCGGCTTGATGAGGCCGACGACCCGGCAGCCCTCGGCGAGCAGGGCCTGCGACAGCAGGATCCCGTCCTGTCCGGCCGCACCCGTGATGAGGACTGTCGTCATGACGCCAGCCGCCGCTAGAACTGTCCCTCGGGCGCGCCGTCGAGCCGGGCGAGGTCCGCGTCGACCATGATCCGCGCGAGCTCCGGCGGAAGGACCTGGGCCTGCCAGCCGAGCTGCTCGCGCGCCTTCGTGGCGTCGCCGATGAGCTCGTCGACCTCGGTCGGACGCAGGAACTTCGGGTCGAACCGCACGAAGTCCTGCCAGTCCAGGCCGGCATGCCCGAAGGCGAAGCCGAGGAAGTCGCGGATGGTGTAGGCAGACCCGGTCGCCAGGACGAAGTCGTCGGGCGCGTCGGCCTGCAGCATGC
>CAYMNG010000011.1:0-4729 GCA_964391765.1 uncultured Bifidobacteriaceae bacterium
AGGCGCTGCCGGCGCAATCCTATCTGAACATCCCGGCTCTGATCGCGGCGGCGCAGCGGGTCCGATCGCCGGCACAGTCGTCGGCCGACGGTGCCGAGGCCGCGGACGACGCGCTGGTCCACGCGGCGCGCGCGATCATCGCCGGTCACGAGGGTCCGGTCAGCGAGGGACTCGCGAAGCGGTTGATCTCGCTGTTCGGTGTCGACGTGCCTGGCGGTGGGGAACACGTCGACACCGAGCAGCTCGAGCAGATCGCCGCGACGATCGGCTACCCGGTCGTCTGCAAGGTCGTCGGGATCGCGCACAAGTCCGACGTCGGCGGGGTCGAGGTCGGTATCGCCGACAGCACCGCACTGAGGACGGCCTGCGAGCGGATCCGCACGGCGACGGCGTCGGCGATCGACGGGCCGGTGGTCATCCGCGTCGAGCAGATGGTCGCGGGCGGGGTGGAGGCGTTCGTCGGCGGGCGGCGCAGCGGCGCCGAGGTCGTCGTCGTCGTGGGTGCGGGCGGTGTCCTCACCGAGCTGATCAGCGACGTCCGCACGTTCGTATGGCCCTTCGGCCCGGACGACGTCCGGCAGGCGCTGTCCGGCCTGCGCATCCACCGCCTGCTGACCGGATTCCGCGGTCGCCCGCCCGCCGACGTCGACGCCCTGGTGGAGGTGGCGCTCGCCACCGGCCGCCTGCTCGCGACGCTGCCCGAGGTCGTCGAGATCGACCTCAACCCCGTCCTCGTCTCCCCCACCGCCGCCGTCGCGGCGGACGCCCTCGTCGTGACCGCACCTGCGCAGGATTGGACCGACTGACGATGATCGTCGACATCTCCGAAGAGCTCCGCGAGTACCTGCAGACCGTCCGCCGCTTCGTCGAGACCGAACTGCTCCCCCACGAGGACCACGTCGAGGAGCACGACGGCCTGCCGCCCGAGGTCGAGGCGCGCATCCGCTCCCGGGCGGCCGACATCGGCCTCACCGGGATCGCGATGCCGATCGAGGTCGGCGGGACGGGCATGACGATCCTCGAGCAGGTCCTCGTCACCGAGGAGTTGTTCCGGGCACTGCCGGGCGTCGCCGAGGCCGTGCCGGCGCCGCCGGACATCCTCCTGGCCTGCGACGAGGCGCAGCGCGAGAAGTACCTGTACCCGTGCATCACCGGGGAGCGGCAGTTCTGCTTCGCGCTGACCGAACCCGAGGCCGGGTCCGACGCCGCGGGGCTCAGGACCAAGGCCACGCGCGACGGTGACGAGTGGGTCATCAACGGGCGCAAGCGATTCATCAGCCACGGCGAGACCGCCGACTTCGCGATCGTCTTCGCGGTCACCGATCCGGACAGTCGTGACGACCGGGTGACCGCGTTCCTCGTCGATCGGGGCACGCCGGGGTTCACCGTCGGCCAGCGGCACAAGACGATGGGCCAGCGCGGCTACCACCAGTGCGAACTGGTCTTCGACGACTGTCGGGTCGGCGACGCCCAGGTCATCGGCGGGGTCGGGAAGGGCTTCGCGATCGCGTTCGACGGCACCCGCGGGCAACGGATCCTGACCGCCGCGCGCTGCCTTGGCCCGATGGCCCGCCTCATCGAGGAGGGCCTGGACTGGGCTCGCCAGCGGGAGCAGTTCGGGCAGCCGATCGGCCAGTTCCAGGCGATCCAGTTCATGCTCGCCGACTGCGCCGTCGACCTCTACGCGGCCCGAATGGTCACGTACGCCGCTGCTCGTGCCGCCGACGACGACGAGGACATCAAGGCCGTCAACGCGAAGGCGTCGACCGCGAAGCTCTTCGCCAGCGAGGCGATCGGCCGGGTCGCCGACCGCGTGCTGCAGATCTTCGGCGGGACCGGCGTCATGAACGAGATGTACGTGGAGCGGGCCTACCGCAACGCCCGGGTGGAGCGCATCTGGGAGGGGACCTCGGAGATCCAGCGCCTGATCATCGCGCGCAGCCTGCTCAAGCGCGGGATGTTCACCTGATGACCGAGCGGGCCGGCACGTCCGGTGAGTACCGGACGCTGACCGTCGAGGTCGACCCTGATGCCGACTCCGATGCCGGGACCGGCGCGGTCGCGACGATCACGCTCGACCGACCAGAGGTGATGAACGCCCTGTCGCACGACGCGGAGCGGGAGTTGCACGACGCGCTCCACCGCGCCGACCGCGATCCGGCGGTGCGCGCGATCGTCCTGACCGGATCGGGGCGGGCGTTCTCCTCCGGGTACGACATGGGCGACTTCGACGACATGCCCGAACCGGCCACCGCCGACAGCGCGGACGTGATCGGGGCGTGGCAGCACCGCAACCACGAGGAGATCGCTCGACTGCGCGAGATGTGGATGCTGTCGACCCCGATCATCGCCGCCGTCGGCGGCTACTGCATGGGCGGCGGGTTCTGGTACGCGCTGGCGAGCGACATCACGATCGCGGCGGACGACGCCGTGTTCGCGCAGCCCGAGGTCCGCATGACGTCGTCGTCGACGTTCTTGTTCGCGGCGTTGTGCGGGTGGAAGACCGCCAACCGCTACGCGCTGACCGGCGACCACTTCGACGCCGCGGAGGCGCTGCGGATCGGCGTCGTCAACCAGGTCGTCCCGCGGGACCTGCTGCTGCCCACGGCGCAGGCGCTCGCCCGCCGGATCGCGCTGGTCCCCGAGCCGTCGGTGCGCATCAACAAGGCGGTCACGATGATGGGACTGCTCGCCGCCGGCGTGGAGAGCGGCCTGCTGCTCAACGGCGTCCTGAACACCCTGGTCCACTCCTCGTACGGGCCCGATCGGGCGCGTCTGGACGCGGCCATGCACGACGGCGGGCTCCGGGGGTTCCTTGGTGCTCGCGACGACGCGTTCCGGCCGGAGCCCTTCGGGCCGCGTTCGCGACCGCCCGCCTAGCCGGTATGGGCGTGGCTGGCTGATGGATGCGAAGGTCGCCGTCGGACATCCCCCGGCTCGGTGCCGTCGGGAGCAGATCGCTTCAGTCGCGTTGCCGTCTCAACAGGGCGAAGCCCAGGCCCGCGCTCACCCTCGCCTGCGCGATGCGCGCTTACCCGCAACGGTATGCACCAGGAGGCCAAGGCCGAGCGCGCCGACCGTGAGAGCGGTCAACACGCCTCCCGCAGCCGCCACGGTCGGACTCACGTTGTACCGGATGCCGTCGAACATGATCACCGGCAACGTGCTCATCGAAGTGCTGCTCATCAGCAACGCGAAGGCGATCTCGGTGAACGACATGACGAAGCAGAACCACACGCAGATGAGCAACGACGGACGCAGGAACGGAAGCACGACGTCGTAGAAGCGCCGGATCGGGCCCGCCCCGACAACCTGGGCGGCGCGTTCTTGAGTCCAATCGAACGTCGACATCGCGGAGGTCATCAGCACTACCGCGAACGGGAACGCGACGATCACATGGCCGATCACCAACCCCGGCAGCGTGTAGGCGAGACCGAGCTGGACGAGTACGAGATACAAGCCCAGCGCCGCGACGACCCACGGAATGATCAAGGGCAGCATCGAGTAGGTCAGCAGGCCCGACTTCCGGCGGAACCTTCCACGGACCAGCGCGTATGCCGTCATCGTGCCCAGCCCGGTCGCAATGACCGCGGAGACCACGCCTACGACGATGCTGGTCCTGGTCGCCGACACCCACACCTGGTCCGTGAAGAACTGCCCGTACCAGCGGAACGAGAAGCCCTTGGGAGGGAATCCCAGAATCGAGCTCTCGGTGAACGAGATGACGACGCCGACAACGGTCGGAGCGATCAGGAAGAGCACGAGCAGTAGCGTGACGAGCGCGAGGACCCCCCTCGTCAGCGAGCGGAGCCACCCGGCGCGGTGAATCGCCCTGAACACGGCCGACGCCGGCCCACTGATGACGAACGCCGTCCAGCTCGCCGCCAACGACACCGTGCGCACCGATCGCGGAGCGCCTGAGCCCGCCGGGGCGTAGATGGCGCGGACACCTCCGAGCACCGTCAGCAGCCCCAGGACGACAAGTGCGACCACCAACAGCAGCACTCCGGCGGCTGCGGCCTGACCGGTGTTCCCGACCAACTTCAACTGGTCGATGACCAGCTGAGGCAGCACGGTGTCACCGGGGCCGCCGAGGCCGCTCGGCGTGGCGTAGGTGCCGAACCCGATCACGAACGTCACGAGGATCGCCGCCAGGACCGCCGGCGTCGCCTTCGGCAGGTCGGCGGTGAGGAACGTCTGCAGCGGGGTCGACCCCATGCCTTGCGCGGCGTGGTGCAGCCTGACGTTGCCGAGTTTGATCGCGCTGAACGCAGTGAGCACGAACAGCGGCAGCATCACATGGAGCAGACCGACGATCACCGCGAATCGATTGGGCATCAGGACGAGCGGGCTGTCGACGAGACCGGTCGCCGTCAGTATCGAGTTGATCGGTCCGTCGGGGCTGAGAATGATCTTCCAGGCGAGAAGGCGCACGAGTTCGCCGCCGGTCACGAGCGGGAGGATCAAGGCCACCAGGATCGCGGCCCGAACCCACTTCGAGTATCGGAGCAGAGCACGAAGGAGCACCGAACCCAGCACCAGGGCGTAGGCCGTCGCAATCAGGGAGATGGCGACCGAGTTCAGCAGAGTACGAAGAAACGACGGCTTGGTGAAGAGGTTGGAGTAGTTGACGAGAGAGAACTCCGGAACGAAGAGGCTGCGGTAGCCGATCACCAGGACCGGAACGACGAAGAACGCAGCGAGCACCGCTAGGGGCGGAATCGCAAGC
>CAYMNG010000011.1:4739-10253 GCA_964391765.1 uncultured Bifidobacteriaceae bacterium
TCGCAAGCGACCCCGCCCCCAGCGCGCGCCGTCTACCGGTGCGCTGTCCAGCAACTGACTCGGTGACCATCAGGAGATTCCGGTGAACCAGGTCTGCCACTTCTCGTAGATGCCGGGGAACGACGCGTCCCAGAAGACCATGTCCGCCGGGATGACTGTGCCCGCGTACTTCGGGTTACCCGGGAGGGTCTCCGCCAGCTTCGGATCGATCGACTCGAATGCGGCGGAATTCACGGGAACCTGACCGGGGTATGCGGTCGCCTCGAGTTCGTTGCCTTCCTTGCTCGTGTCCCACTGGATGAACTTCATCGCGGCCTCGGGATTCTTCGAGGTCTTCAGGACCCCCCACCGAGTCGGTGCCAAGATCGTCTCGTCCTTCGACGTCTCGAGGTTGATTCCTTCCTGCTGGGCTTGGTACACACGCCCGTTCCATCCCATGCCGATCGCCGCAACGCCGTTCGCGAAGTTCTGGATCTGGTCCGCGCCTGTGGCGTACCAGACCACATCGCAGTTCTTGACGAGCTGATCGAGCTTGGCCAGCGCCCGGTCGACATCGAGCGGGTAGAGACCCTCCGGGGCGACCCCGTCGGCGAGGAGCGCCGCCTCAAGTGTCGCGGCCGGCCAGTTCATCAGCTGCCGGGTCCCGGGGAACTTCTTGCAGTCCCAGAAGTCCGCCCACGTCTGGGGCTTGGCACCGGGGAACTCGTCGGCCCGATAGGTCACCTGGTAGCCGGTGAGCGTGGAGCCGATGAGGTACTGGTTGATGAATCCCTCGGGTATACCCTCACCGGTCACGATCTTCCGATCGAGGGGCAGGAACATCTGCCCCTGCATCTCTTCCGGGATGTTCGCCGGGAACATGACTACGTCCCAGTCCTTGGCCCCCTCCATCTGCGCCTGGATCGCACCGAGCGTCAGGTCGTAGGAGGCCGCGGTTGCGTCAATGCCGGTCGCCTTGGTGAACGCGGGAAGAATGGTCTTCGTCGCGACATCGTGGTAACTCCCGCCACCGTCGACGACGACGACGTTGCCAGACGCGGCCGCCTCGCCCGCGGACGCCTCGCCCGAAGTAGGCCCGGACGTGGAGGTCCCGGCGGCGCACCCGGCAAGCGCGAAAGCGGCGAGCAGCACACCCCCGCCGTACAGTCGCCTTCTGATTCCTCGCGTGTTCACAGCGTTCTCCCTCGGATCGATGAGTGTTCTGGTGTTGAGCAGGAGTAGTAGTCAGGTCTGTGGGCCAGCGCTGCGGCCGTGCGCGTCGAAGATCGCGCTGGCGCCCGGTGCGAAGCTGGCGCTCACCTCGGCACCTTCGGCGTACGGAACCGTGCCGACAGGAGCGGTGACGATGATCATCGGCCCGTTCTTGATCTGACACTCGTACCGCCAGCTCGATCCGAGAAACGTGCGCGAGAGGACGCGCACGGCGATGCAGACGCGGCCCTCCTGCACCTCGGTCGTGAGCCGGAGATCCTCCGGTCGAATGGAGATCAGCCGCGCCGAGTCGCTCACGTCGCTCGTGACCTCGAAGCGCTGAGCCGAACTCCGCTCCTCGAGGATCGTGACCCCCGACGCCGTCCCGATCGGCAGTACATCCAGGAAGTTCGTCTCACCCAGGAACGACGAGACGAAGCGCGTCTGGGGGTGTTGGTAGATGTCCTCAGGCAGCCCGATCTGCTCGATACGCCCCTCGTTCATCACCGCGATTCGATCACTCATCGACAGTGCCTCGTCCTGGTCGTGCGTGACACAGATGATCGTTGCGGAGATCTCCCGGTGCAGTGCCTTGATCGAGTACTGCAACGACTGCCGCAGTCGCCGATCCAAGGCGCCCAGCGGCTCGTCCATGAGCAGGACCTTCGGCTCGTAGGCGATCGCGCGCGCCACCGAGACCCGCTGCTGCTGGCCGCCGCTGAGTTCGGCGGGCAGCCTGTGCCGGAAGTCGACGAGCTCCACGACCTCGAGGTAGTGCAGCGCCCGTTCCAGCCTCTCGGCCTTCCGAAGGCCGCGAACCCGCAGCGGATAGGCGACGTTCTCAAGAACCGTCAGGTGAGGGAACAGCGCGTACGACTGGAACACCATGCCGAAGTTCCGGTCGTGCGGCGGCTGGTTCCCGAGACTTCGGTCGTCGAGCTTGATGTCCCCCTGGTCGAGCATCTCGAACCCGGCGATCGCGTTCAGCAGCGTCGTCTTTCCGGACCCGCTCGGGCCGAGCAGTGTCAGGAACTCCCCCGGCTTGATCTCCAGGTCGACACCGCGGAGCGCCTCGAACGAGCCGTACCTCTTCACGGCTCCGTGCACGGAGATCCGTCCGCCACCGGCCTCCGCGTGGGAGGCCGGGGTCGATCGGAACGCCGTTGTCACGAATTCTCCTTCTTCGGCGGGATTGGCGTGAACCTGAGAACGCCTTGAGCGCCTTCGCACCCGACGACGTGCCATCAAGATGTTGCGACGCCACCTGGTCCACGACGCGAACTCACCTTCGTCGGCACATTCCGCCTCCCACTACATCCTGACTGGTTAGTATGTTTGTGGGACGCTAGCACCACCGCAGCGGTGCGGAGGGACTTTTCGTCAATTCCGTCAACACCGGCCAAGAGAGCCGAACTCGAACGAGGGGCGTCGTACATGGAGGGCAACTTGAAGGAAACGCGCGTTGCGGTGATCGTCTCCGGCGGTGACGCCGTCAGTCCGTTCACGACGCCTGACGCCGCCTGTCGCACCGGACTAGCCGCCGGCAACACCAACACCGCACTGAGGGCGGCCCTCCTCGCGGCTGGAGTTCGCGTCTACACGGCTCCGGCGATGAACGGGCGCGGCCCGGTCCAGGAGCCGGATCCGGACAGCTTCGGCAGTTTCGGCGGGTCACCGTTCACGTTGCCGGCACATATGACGATCGTCTCGACTGGAGACATCGACAACGCCGGCGAGCACCTCGCACGCTTCGTCGGCTACCTGCACACCACGTTCGGAGTCACCGCCGTCGATTGGGTCGGGCACTCGAACGGCGGGCTCTTCGCCCGTGCTGCGACCCGGGTGCTCCAGGAGACCGGCAGTCCGGTGACGGTCACGTCGCTTGTCACCCTGGGCACACCGTGGATGGGCGGAAACCCGCTGCGGATCATGGCTGGTGAGGTGGACGAGAGCGAGTGCCAGGGACAGGCCTCGTGCCTGGCCATCGTGCAGGCGATGGAGTCGGGTAGTGACCGCTTCCTCGGGCTCGAGTCGCAGGACACCTATCGGTATCTGATGGGGGCGACGGGCTGGAACCAGGCGCAGGCTGGTGTGCTCGATGACATCCCGACACTCATGGTCGGTGGCACAGCACTCGATGCCGAAGGCGGCGATCCGGAGTTCTGGCCGAACGACGGACTGGTGTCTGAGTACAGCGCACTCGCCAAAGGCGTCGGCGACGACGTGGTCCCGATCCGCCACACCGCCTCGTTCCCGTTGCTCCACTCCATCTTCCTCGCGGAGATGCTCGGCGAGGACTGGCAGCAGGGGATGACCTGGAACACGGACGTTCTCGATCTCGTCACCGACTTCGTACGCGACCAGCAGGCCGGATGAGCGAAGCGACGTGCGAGCACCGCGGGTTGCGTTCACTGCACTTCGCCTTTGCCGACCTCGGCAGGGCCGGCCTACGCTCGCAGATCATCGGGAAGATCGTTGATCGCGAGCCGGACCGGTTCGTAGGAGGACCCAGGCAATGAGAGCGGCTCTCCTGACCGAGTTCCATGCTCCCGTCACGGTGGGAACGGTTCCCTTTCCTGACTGCCCGGTCGATGGCGTGGTCATCGAGGTTCGCGCCTGCGGGGTCTGCCGCTCGGACCTTCACACCGTCAACGGCGCAGATCCCACGCTCGCGCTCCCCCACGTGATGGGCCACGAGTTCGCCGGCGTGGTCGCCGAGGTCGGTCCGCAGTGCTACGGCTTCTCGGTCGGCGACCGGGTGACCGCTCCCTTCGTCCTGGGATGCGGTCGATGCGCCACCTGCCTGGGCGGCTCACCGACGGCCTGCGACCGGCAACGCCTCATCGGCTTCACCCAATGGGGCGCATTCGCCGAGCGGCTCGCCGTTCCGCACGCCGACTTCAACCTGGTCCGCCTGCCCGATGCCGTCGACTTCGCGGCGGCCGCCGGCATGGGCTGCCGGGTCACCACGGCCTGGCGAGGCATCCACGACCGTGCAGCCCTCCGGGAAGGCGAGTGGCTCGCCGTGCACGGATGCGGTGGCATCGGCCTGTCCGCGATCATGCTCGCGCGTGTGCTGGGTGCGCGCGTCGTCGCGATCGACGTCTCGGACGCCGCGCTCGACAAGGCGCGTGAGTTGGGCGCCGACTACACCATCAACGCGCGCGGGCTCTCGGACGTGGGCGACGCAGTGAGGACGATCACGGGCGGCGGGGCACACGTGTCGATCGATGCGATGGGAATCAGCTCGACGTTCGACAACTCTCTTCGTTCGCTTCGGACGCTGGGGCGGCACGTCCAGATCGGCATGCCGACGGGCGAGCACACCACGGTCGAACTCCCACTGCTCGAACTGGTCTACTCTCGCCAGCTCGCCCTGTTCGGCATGAGAGGCCTCGGGGCGGCGGGATTCTCCGACCTGTTGGCCATGGCGGCCGACGGGAGACTGGACCTCTCCCAGCTCGTCACCGAGCGGCTGCCGCTCGACGAACTGCAAGGCGTACTCGAACGTCTGGAAGCCGGGACACTAACCGGCATCGCGCTTGTCGACAGGTTCTGAGGAGCACCGATGGGCACGATGATCTCCCTGCCGAAGTTCGCGCAGAACTACGTCGACGGATCGTGGCGCGGCGAGCGAGACCGTGCGATGCCGGTCGTCGACCCCGCTTCCGGCGACGTGATCAGCGAGCAGGCGATGGCTGGCATCGAAGACGTCAACACCGCGGTCGTCGCGGCGAACCGGGTGCACGCTTCGGGGCAGCTGTCCGGCGTGAGGCCCGTCGAGCGATCGCGGATGCTGCACCGACTGGCCTCCTACATCCTCGACAACCGCGAGGAGATCGCCGCGACAGTCACCCTCGAACAGGGCAAGCCCTTGTTCGAGGCACGAGCGGAGGTGGACGGAGCAGCGCGCTTCTTCGAGTACTACGGGAACCTCGCGGAGAGCCTGAATGGACGGTCCATTCCGCTCGGCCGCGACTATGTGGACTTCGTGGAGATGGAGCCTCGCGGCGTCGTGGCGCACATCATCCCGTGGAACTACCCCTTCGAGATGACCGCGCGTTCACTGGCACCTGCTCTCGCCACCGGAAATCCGAGCGTGGTCAAGACGCCCGAACTCACACCGCTCTCCAACCTCTGGTACGCCCACGCGGCGCAGCACGCGGGGCTCCCCGCCGGGGCGGTCAACATCCTGTGCGGGAAGGGCCCGATCGCGGGCGCTGCCCTGGCATCCCATCCGCTGGTCGATCTCGTGGTGTTCACCGGTTCGATCCCGACCGGGATCTCCGTTGCCCACGCAGCAGCCGAGAACACCGTCCCAAC
>CAYMNG010000011.1:10263-35743 GCA_964391765.1 uncultured Bifidobacteriaceae bacterium
GGGAAAGTCCGCCGCCATCGTCTTCCCGGACGCCGATCTCGACAGTGTCGCGAGGGACATGCGCTACGGGATCTTCTACAACGCAGGCCAGACCTGCTCCGCGATGTCGCGGGTCATCGTCCACGAGAGCAGGCTGGACGAACTGCTCGATCGGTCGGTGTCGCTTGCCGCCTCGCTGCAGGTTGGTCCCGGTATCACGCAGGCCACCGAGCACCTGGGCATCGGGGCTCTCGTATCGGTGGATCACCGCAACTGCGTTGCCGGCATGGTGGATCGCGCGGCGCGTGACGGCGCGCGCGTCGTGGCCGGCCCAGGCCCGCTGCCCGGACCGGGCGCATTCATGGAGCCCACTGTCGTGTTCGCCCCCGATCCTTCCCTCGAGATCGCACAGGAGGAGGTGTTCGGCCCCGTGCTGACGGTGCTCTCCTTTCGGGAAGACCGTGAGGCAATCTCGATCGCGAACGGGACCCGCTTCGGTCTCGTCGGGGGCGTCTACACCGCTGACATCGAACGCGCGCTCACGGCCGCGCGCGCGATGCGTGGTGGCCAGATCTATGTCAACGAGTGGTTCGCCGGGGGCGTCGAGACGCCGTTCGGCGGAACCGGACGGTCCGGCATGGGTCGCGAGAAGGGCCTCGAGGGCATGCTGAACTACGTGCAGACCAAGAACATCGCGATTCGGATTTGAGACTGCCGACGCCCAGGCCGTCCCGCGCCAGGGAGGTTGCAGTCAGTGCACCTTCGTGTTGTACGTACCGCATCATGGCTCTTACGCTGTGCGGATGGCGTCCGGCGAAGACACGTCTGCGGCCCGGATCGTCGCGATGCTGGAAGCGCTGGCGCAGCCGATCGGCAACAGCCAGAAGGGGATCACCGCGTCGGAGATCGCACGCACGATCGGCCGTGACAAGTCGAGCGTGTCACGGCAGCTGAAGTCCCTCGTCCTTCTCGGGCTCGCGGAGAAGACGGACAGCGGCAGGTACATCCTCGGGTGGCGCGTGTTCACGATCGCCGCCCAGGCCGGCGATCAGCGGCTCCTGCTGGCCGCTCCCGCGGTGATGCGCGAAATCGGACGGCAGACCGACGAGAGCGTCCATCTCTCCATCCGGCGCCACGACGAGGTGCTGACCATCCTGACGGAGAGCCCGATGCGTGAGGTCAACGTGGCCGGGTGGGTCGGCAGGACGGTGCCCCTCCTCGGGACGTCCGCAGGACGAGCCCTGATGATGGACGACAGCGACGACGAGATCGGAACGATCTTCGAGCAGACCGCCCGCGTCGCTGGCGGTTCCCACATGCCACAGACTGCGCTCGAGACCATCTCGCGTGTGGCCGAGGCCAGGGCGCAGGGCTATGCCGTCGTCGTCGACGAGCACGAGGACGGCCTGTCCGCGGTGGCGGCCCCCATCCGAGACGTCCATGGCCGCATCACCGCCGCGATCAACATCTCCGCCCCGGGATACCGGATCAGCAACCGACTCGACGACCTCGCGAGGATCGTCCACCAAGCAGCGATCTACCTGAGCCGCACCATGTCAGCGCCCGCTGCGGTGCGCAGGGGCGCGCGCTTCGCGGCCGGCCACGCGGGCACCCCCGCGACGCGACCAGGAAGGAGCCGCGAAGCATGACGCGTCTAGGACCAGCAGATGTTTGATTCACATGTCCACGCCGGCCCGGATGTGCTGGATCGCATCGGCGACGACAGCGAGATCGCGCGGAGCTTCGCGGACGCCGGATTCGACGGCTTCGTGCTGAAGGCGCACTACGAGTCTACCGTCGGGCGCGCCCACGCGGCCGCACGCGCGACCGGTCTGCAGATCTTCGGCGGGATCGCCCTGAACCAGCACTGCGGCGGGATCAACCCGAGCGCCGTCGCCGCGACGCTGAAGGCCGGCGGGCGCGTGATCTGGATGCCGACGGCCGACTCGCACACCCAGCAGGCCGCTGGGCTGCCTCGCCTGTGCCATGGCGAGCCTCAGCTCGGCCAGCACTCCTACGCCCTTCCGCCCGTGGATATGTCCAGCCGGGCAGCGGCCGAGTCCGTGCTCCAGCTGATCGCCGAGCACGACGCCGTGCTTGCGACCGGTCATGTCGGCAGGGATGAATGTCGTTGGCTGCTCGACAGAGCCGAGCACTACGGCATCGAGCGCGTGCTTCTCACCCACCCGTCATACACGGTTCCGGGACTGGATCCGTCCGAGATCGAGGAACTGGCCGACCGCGGCGGCCACGTCGAGATCACCTGCTACCAGCTCCTGCACCAGCCCGGTTGCACACCCGAGCTGCTGACCGCCGTCGCAGACGCGGCAGGAGAGCACCTAGTGCTGTCCTCGGACGCAGGCCAACCCGACTCCCCGCAGCCGCCGGCCGCACTGAAGTTGCTCGTCGAGACGCTCGCCGCCCAGGGCATCGATCGCGGCCGGCTCGATGCGGCCTCCGGGGAGGTGCCGCTTCGCCTCTTCGCCCCATGACCGCGGCCCCCGTGCCGCACCACCCGGCTCTTCCACCCACCCACATCGGCGACGAGAGAAGTCCATGATCGAGCACAAGACGACCTTCTACAGCGAAGGCGCCAGACTGCAGGCCAGCTACTACTACCCGGACGACTTCGAGTCCGACGAACCGCACCCGGTGCTCATCGTCAACTCCGGGTACCAGGGCTTCCGGGAGTTCTACCCGAAGATGTTCGCCGAGCTGTTCACCCGGCGAGGCTACGTGTGCTTCGGCTTCGACTACCGGGGCATGGCCGACAGCGAGGGAGCAAAGGGCACGGTTCTCCTCGAAGAGCAGATCCAGGACGTGCGTAACGCGGTCACCTTCGTGCAGACCAACGAACGGGTCGACCCGAAGCGCATCGCCCTGCTCGGCTGGGGCATGGGCGCGGCCAACGTCGTCGCTGCCGCCGAGAAGGGCAAGGGCGTCGCCGCCGTCGTCGCAATGAACGGCTTCTACAACGGTGAACGCTGGCTGAGGTCCGTGCACACCTACGACGAGTGGACGCGGATCCTGGAGGAGGTGCAACACGACCGCATTCTGCGTGTCACCACCGGTGAATCGAGACTCGCCGACACCTTCGAGCACTACCCGCTCGATCCCGCCAGCGAGTCGGTCGTGAACCAGGCCCTGGTGAACGTGCACGGCTTCGGACACCCGACCCGTCTCCAGTTCACCGAGTCCATCATCGAGCTCGACGTCGAACCCTCGGCATCCCGCCTGAACATCCCCCTGTTCATCGCGCATGGCACCGACAACACCTTGCACCCGATCGCGGAAGCGGAGGCGCTGTTCGCCGTGGCGACCTCTCCGAAGGCGCTGTACCGCGTGGCCGGCCGCCACAACGAGTGGATGCTCGTCGACCATCCGGTGTTCGTCGAGATGTGCGACCAGATCGAGCTGTTCGTCGGCGACGCGTTCGATGCGATGCTCGACGCCAACCCGCTCACACTGGGTTGAGCACCCGACGCGTCGAACCGGACTGGCGGACGATCGTCGCGGAGCTGCGGGGTGCGCTGCTCGGCGACGCGGACGATCGAACGATCCAACGCGCGGCGTACTCGACGGACGCCTCGAACTACCGACTCGTGCCGGAGGTGGTGGTCACGCCCCGCACTGACGAGGACGTCATCGGTGCCGTCCGGATCGCTGCCCGACACCGGGTCCCGGTCACCGCACGCGGTGGGGGGACGTCGTGTGCAGGGAACGCGGTCGGCGCCGGCATCGTCCTCGACTTCTCCCGTCATATGAACCGGATCCTCTCGGTCGATCCGGTGGCCCGTACCGCGGTCGTGCAGCCGGGCGTCATCCTCAGCGACCTGCAGGCCGCGGTTGCCCCGTACGCGCTGCGTTTCGGGCCTGACCCGTCGACGGCGAACCGGTGCACGATCGGCGGAATGATCGGCAACAACGCATGCGGCCCCCACGGACTCTCCTCTGGCCGCACCGCCGACAACATCGTCGGGATGCGGTGGCTGCGCGTCGACGGCACCGTGATCGATGCGCGTTCTGGGAACGGGGCGCTGGACGCCGTGCCCGGACTCAGCGAGTTCGTGAGCAAGCACCTCGCACTGCTGCGAACGGAGTTCGGCCGATTCGACAGGCAGATTTCGGGCTACTCGCTCGAACACCTGCTGCCCGAGCGGAACAGCAACCTCGCCGCCGCGCTCGCCGGCACCGAAGGCACCGCCGGCCTCATCCTGACTGCGACGGTGAAGCTGGTCCCGAAGCCGGTGGCGCCCATGCTCGTGGTTCTGGGCTACCCGGACATGCCGACCGCCGCCGACGACGTTCCCGCATTGATTCCCTTCCGGCCGCTCGCGCTGGAGGGACTCGACGCGCAGCTCGTCGACGTGATTCGTCGAGCCAAGGGCGACCATGCTGTACCGGCGCTTCCGCGCGGCGGCGGCTGGCTCATGATCGAAGTCGGAGGCGACACTGAGGCAGAGGCCGCCCAGTGCGCGGACGCGCTCGTCGCGGCGTCGTCGTCCATCGACTCGCAGACCTACCCGGCCGGGCGCACCGCATCGCGGCTGTGGCAGATCCGGGCCGACGGGGCCGGCCTCGCGGGGCGCACCGGCATCGGCGAACAGGCATGGCCGGGCTGGGAGGACTCCGCCGTTCCCCCGGAGCATCTCGGGGACTACCTGCGCGAGCTCAACGACCTGATGGCATCGGAAAACCTCTCCGGACTGGCCTACGGACACTTCGGCGACGGCTGCGTCCACTTGCGCATCGACTTCCCGCTCGATTCGGGTAGCAGCGTGTTCCGTCGCTTCATGAGTCATGCGGCCGAGCTCGTCGCGAAGTACGGAGGGTCCCTCTCGGGCGAGCACGGTGACGGGCGGGCCCGCAGCGAGTTCCTCCCGGTCATCTACTCGGACGAGGCACTCCGGGCCATGACTGAGTTCAAGGCTCTCCTCGATCCGGGCAACATCCTCAATCCAGGCGTCATCGTCCAACCGGACGCGGTCGACGCCTTCCTACGCCGTCCCCAGGCGTCGACCCTGCTCGCGAGCGACGGGTTCCGCTTCGACAGCGATGGCAACGACATCACCAAGGCGATCCACCGGTGCGTCGGGGTCGGCAAGTGTCGCGCGGACAACCGGGCCACCGGCGGCTTCATGTGTCCGTCCTACATCGCGACGCGTGAGGAGAAGGACTCGACGAGAGGACGCGCCCGGGTCCTCCAGGAGATGCTCAACGGCAGCCTCGTCGACCGCAAATACCGCTCTGCCGAGGTGCACGATGCGCTTGATCTGTGCCTGAGCTGCAAGGCGTGCGCGACGGACTGCCCGGCCGGGGTCGACATGGCGACGCTCAAGGCGGAGGTTCTTCACCAGCGCTTCCGGGGCCGGATCCGTCCACTCCCGCACTACACGCTCGGCCGGCTGCCCCAGTGGCTCCGGCTCACCTCACCCTTCGCCGGACTGGTGAACCTCGCCGGGCGGGCTCCCACTGTCCGTCGCCTCATGATGCGCCTGATCGGAGCGGACCCGCGGCGGAGCCTTCCCACGCTCCCACCGAAGCCCTTCCGTCGCACGGCAGAGGCGAGACGACTGCTGACGCAGGCGCGCCTCGCCCGTCGCCATGCCGCACGCATCGGAGACGACAACGTGGACTCGTCCGGTGCGGCGAGGCCGAAGGTGGCGTTGTGGGTCGACTCGTTCACCGACTCGATCACGCCGAAGATCGCCGCGGACGCGATCCTCGTGCTCCGTTCCGCAGGCGCCGACGTCGAACTGGCCGAGCCCGGGGCGTGTTGCGCGCTCACGCTCATCTCGACCGGTCAGCTCACGGCCGCTCGAGACCGTCTTCGCAGGACGGTCGCCACTCTCCTGCCCGCCGCCCGGGCGGGGCGGGTCATCGTCGGTCTCGAGCCGTCCTGCACGGCCACGCTCAGATCCGATCTCGTCGAACTCCTCGGCGACGAGGAAGGAGCACGGGAGGTGTCGGCAGCGGTGCGGACCGTCGCGGAGTTCTTGAACAGCACCGATTGGGCACCGCCGCGGGTCGACGAGGAAGTGCTCGCCCAGCCCCACTGTCACCACTACGCGATCATGGGGTACCACGAGGATCAGCAGCTCTTGGCGACGATGGGCTGCGACACGGAGATCTCCGCCGGCTGCTGCGGTCTGGCCGGCAACTTCGGCATGGAGAAGGGTCACTACGACCTCTCGAAGCGGATCGCGGAGCAGGGTGTGCTCGCCCGGGCCGCCGCCGCACCGGAGCGGCGAATCGTGGCGGACGGGTTCTCCTGCCGAACCCAGATCGCCGACCTCGCGGGACTTCCAGGGCGTCACCTCGTCGAGGTCATCGCTGAGGGGCTCAGGAAGGAGGGGCGGTGTTAGCCCTGTCACGCAACCGACTGCACGGACGGCGGGCCGGATCGCGTATCTCCAGGAGCACACCGCACCTGACGTCTCTCAGCTCCTCGGTCGCCTACGTGCGGTCGGTGTCGGGGTGAACAGGCCCGCCAGCAGCGCTGTCCGCCCGACTCGCAGGAACTGCTCTCCGTCCACGTCCGTCGAGCGCTGATGCCACTGCAGGAGCATGCCCTCGGTCAGGGCCTGGACGATCGCGGCGCTCTCGGCGGCGGGCACGTCCGCCGAGATCTCGCCGTCCTTCTGGGCCGAGCGGATTACTCGCTCCACGCGATCTCGGATCGTCGTGAGGATCGTGTGCGCGCGCATGCGTGCGGGTTCGGGTATGGCGGCGAGCTGCAGCGAGACCATGAGGACCAGTAGGTACCGCTGGGTGCGAGCGGTGCTCTCGGCGCTGGCGCCGAGGTAGTTGAAGTAGCGGGCCAACCGCTCGAGCGCCGACCCGTCGGCCTCGTCGAGGATCGCCAGCGAGGGGGAGAACACGCTCTCCTCCGCACGCGACAGGAGCGCGTCGAGCAGGCCCTCCTTGCTCGCGAAGTAGAAGTAGACCGAGCCCTTCGTCAGGTCGGCTTCGCTGGCCACCCGCTCTACCGGCGTGGCGGCGTACCCGCACTCGACGAAGAGGCGTTCGGCCACGTCGAGTAGGTAGGTGACACTGCGCTCGCGGCGCGTCTCGTTGGGGACCGGTCCGGACTCCGATGTCGCCATTTCGCCTCCCTCGTCGCGCGCGGACGCTATCGTACGAGATACATACTGAATAGTCAGTATGGTTCGTTCCCGAGGAGGACTCATGACCGTGCTCGCGCCCCCCGTCTGCCTGAGCTCGCCGTCGCTGTTCACTCTCCTGGTCCGGTCGGCCGAGGATCAGCCCGACCGCCTCGCTCTGGTCGATGGCGATACCGGCGACCGTGCGACGTACTCCGAGTTGCGCGACGCGGTCGTGGCGTTGAGCGCCGGGCTCACGGCGGCCGGGATCGGTCGGGGCGACCGCGTCGCGATCCTGGCCAAGAACAGCAAGACGTACGTCGAGCTGCTCTTGGCGGTCGCCCGGGTGGGTGCGATCAGCGTTCCACTGAACATCCGCCTGAACCCCAAGGAGGTGTCGGCGAACCTGCGCGACTGCTCCCCGGCGGCGATCGTCACCGACACCGCATTGATGGCCTCGGCCGACGCCGCATGCGCCGACGCCGACGTGCCTCGCCGCTGGATCGTCGGCGACGCCGCCCCGGGATGGACGCCGTTGGCCGATTTGACGACGGGACTCGTCGCCGCCGACTTCGACCAAGCCGCCGCGCGCGCAGACGAGGTCGATGGCGAGACGACGGGGACGCTGCTGTACACGAGCGGCACGACCGGCGATGCCAAGGGATGCGCCCTGGCTCAGCGGACGTGGCCGTCCTACGCGACGAACCTCGCCGCCGCCCTGCGCATGGACCGCGACGACGTCTACCTGGCGCTGCTGCCGTACTTCCACATCGCCGGATTGGGAATGGTGATGTCGCAGCTGATCCTCGGCGGGACCGTCGTGACGCAGTCGGTGCCGGACCCGACGCGGATGCACGCTCTCATCGACGAGCACGACGTGTCGGTCGTGTTCGTCGTGCCGGGGATCTCTGCGCCGTTCGTCGAGCACCCGGACGCCCGTCCGTCGAAGGTTCGCCTGGTCGTCACAGGCGCCGGTCTGGAGCGGCGCGACATTCCGTCGCTGGTTCGTACTCGCTTGGGTGCGACGTGCATCGCGATCTATGGGCAGACGGAGGCCGGGACCTACCTGACGTGGGCCTCCGAGGCGCAACTGGCCGCGGACCCGGCGACCTACGGCTTCGTAATGCCCGCGATGGCCTACCGGATCGTCACCGACGCGGGCGTGGACGCCGAGTTCGGTGAGCCAGGGGAGCTCCTCGTGCGCGGCGGTTCGGTGATGCAGGGCTACTGGAACCGTCCCGAGGCCACGGCACAGACCCTGGCCGACGGCTGGCTGCACACCGGCGACGTGTTCGTCCGCACGCCCGACGGGCGAGTGTGCATGGTCGACCGGGCGAAGTACCTCATCAAGACCGGTGGCGAGAACGTATACCCGCAGGAGGTCGAGAACGTCCTGCGCACCCATCCGGCCGTCGCGGACGTCGCCGTCGTCGGCGTTCCACACGAGCACTGGGGCGAGGCCGTCAAGGCGTTCGTCGTCCCGGCCGCCGACGCGAATCCGGCACCGGCGGAACTCGTGCAGTGGGTCCGAAAGGACGTCGCCGGGTACAAGGTGCCGAAGTACGTCGAGTTCGTCGACGACATCCCGCGCAACGCCTCAGGCAAGGTGCTCAAGGGCGACCTCGCGGCGCGCCCGGTGCTCGACGAGCACCTCGTCGGGCACCAGCCAACGCCGTGATCGCGGGGGAGGATCTGGTTCGCGTAGAGCGGGGCACCGACGGCATCATCCACGTCGTCCTCGACTCCCCGCCGGTCAACATGTTCTGCGCCGAACTCACCGCGTCGCTGTCCGCGGTCGTGGACGGCCTGCAAGCGACGACGGCCCTGGCCGTCGTCTTCACCGGGATCGACGGCCGGTTCTCCGCCGGCGGCGACATCTCACGGTTCGGCGCCGTCCGCGACCGTCCCGCCGCCGAGCGGTTCGTGCGCGAGGCCCAGAACCTGTTCGACCGTGTCGCGGCGATCCCCGCCCCGACCATCGCCGCAATCGAGGGCTACGCCCTCGGCGGCGGGCTCGAGCTCGCGCTCGTCTGCGACATCCGCGTCGCGGCTCCCGATGCCCTCCTCGGCCTACCGGAATCCCGATGGGGCCTGCTAGCCGGCGCCGGCGGGACACAGCGACTAGCCCGTGTCATCGGGCCGGGTGCGGCGAAGCTCCTGATGTACACGGCAGCCCCGGTCGACGGTCACGAGGCGCTCCGGCTCCACCTCGTGGACCGCGTCGCGGACGACCCGCTGGTGGAGGCGCTGGCGATCGCCCGGCAGATCGCGGGCAACAGCCCAGCCGCCGTGCGGCGGATCAAGCGTTGCGTCGATGAGGGACTCGGCCTTCCGCTCAGAGCAGGCTTGGAGTTGGAGGCCGACTACTGGGCGGACCTCGTCGCGATCGGCGATCACCTTGAGGGCGCGGCCGCCTTCTTCGACAGGCGCGCCCCCAACTATCCGGACGCGGACTAGCAGCACCTCCGGCAGGTCAGGGGATCGGCCCGCCGGAGTGACGTTCGAGGCCTCGACGTCGGGACCCCTCGCGATGCTCGTGGCGACGGACCTTGAGGCCGGCCCGCGCCCCTGAATGACGTACCGTTCCGCGGCGTGGACGCCCCGGTGTGGGCGGGTTGCGCCCGTCTGAGTGGTGGCAATTCGCTTCTCGCACGCAGGCATCTCCCGACGTCGCACGCCCACCCGAACTCATCCGGCCAGGCCAGGCTCGAAACCCAGCGACCTCACGTCACGTCGTACGGCTTGCGTACCATTTGACGTGTCAGAAGACGTCAGATGGAGGGTCGGATCATGGGCAGACCGACGGTCGCCGCACTCGGCTCGCCGCTGACCGACGTCGTCGTCGCGGAGCTCGACCTGAGCGATCCGCCGACGCGCCGCAGGCTCACCCGCGCCGCCGTCCCGGCGTTGATGCGGCTCGTACACGACTGGGGGCTGACCGAGCAGCAGGCGGCCGGACTGCTCGGGGGCGTCTCGGTGAGCACCCTTCGCCGGTGGCGACGATCGGCGCCGGACGACATCGGCGTCGACGGACTGACCCGCGCCTCCTACGTGCTCGGGATCTACCGCGCGCTGCATGTCCTGCTGGACGAGGCGAACGCCGACCGCTGGATGACCAGGCCCAACGCCGCCGCGCTCTTCGGCGGGCGAACGCCGCTGGAGGTCGTCCTGCACGGCGGAATCCCCGCCCTGGACTCCGTGCGTCGCCACGTCGACGGCGTTCGAGGCGGCCGGTGAGGCACGGTCACGTCGACCTGCGCGACACCGTCCGGCTGGTCGACAGCCGGTACGACGGCACAGACGTGGCCGGCCCGCACGCACTCTCGCGGTTGGCCGACGACGACCACGTCGTCGCCGACCTCGTGGACCTCGTCGGGCTGACCAGTGCCCGCGAGCGGGCCGAGCGCGGGGACAGCCCCGACTTCGGCCGCAACGTCCTGGTCTCGGGAGTGCGGCTCGCGGCGGTGGTCAACGCCGCCTTCGCCTACCCCGCGGGAGCGGGAGTGGGCGGCGGCCGGTTCAACGACGAGCGTGTGGGCGCGTGGTACGCCGGGCAGGACACCGCGACCGCACGCGGCGAGGTCGAGCACCATCGACGCCGCTTCCTACTCGACGCCGGCATCGTGCGGGCCGACCTGCGATTCACCGCCTATCTGTCCGACCTGACCGCCGAGGCGGTGATCCTCGCGCGCCGCCCAGATCGACTTCTCCTGGCACCGACCTCGTACGTCGCCTCCCAGGAGTTCGCGAGGCAGTGCCGCCGCGACGGCGTCGGCGCGATCTGCTACCCGTCGGTCCGCGTTCCCGCGGGCCGCTGCGTCGCAGTGCTGGTGCCGAACCTCGTCCAGCACGTGCGCCGGTCGGTGACGTTCGACGTGACGTGGACCGACGGCCGGTTCGGCTGGGTACGCCCGTCACGGGCGAGCGCTCGCCGCGAAGCCGCCGACTCCTGAGGAGCGCTCGACGCCAGCGCGACGTGTCGTCGTTCGGCGCCGTCCGGTCCCTGCCGACACGTCACCCAGACGTCACCGGCACGTGCAGGTCTCGTGGGAAGTCCTCGACCGGGACCGGTCGACCGATGAAGAATCCCTGGATTCGGTCGCAGCCCAACTCGCGAAGCACGTCGCGCTGGGCCGCGGTCTCGACCCCTTCCGCCACGGCCACCTTCGCGAAGCGTTGGATGAGGTCGATCAAGGAAGCCACGAGCGCCCGGTCACTCGCGCTGTGGGTGATCGCGGCGATGAAGGACTGGTCGATCTTCACGACGTCCGCCGGCAGACGGCGGAACGCGTCCAGGCCGGCGTAGCCGGTGCCGAAGTCGTCGATCGCGATGTGGCAGCCGCGACCCCGCAATGCACGCAGCACCTGCAACCGCTCGTCGCCGACTGCGAGCAGGCCCTCCTCCGTGATCTCGATCGTCAGTCGCGTCGGGGAGACCCGGTGTCGGCGCAGGATCTCGTCGATCTGCCGAAGGGCGACGTCGTCGAGCCAAGCCGGTTCGGCGTTCACGTTGACAGACATCTCAAGGCCGACGCTCGCCCAGTCCGCGACCGCCCGCACCGCGTGGTCGAGCATCTGCACGGTGAGCGGGCCCATCAGCCCGAGTTCGGTCGCGAGCGGGAGGAACACCGCCGGCGGCAGGGGCAGCCCAGCCGCGTCCGGCAGCCGCACGAGTGCCTCTGCCCCCACGATGCGGCCTTTCGTCAGATCGAGGATCGGCTGGAAGTGCGCCACCAGGGCTCCGGCCTCGACCGCGTCGTGCAGCGGCTGTTCCAGCGCGTGCGCGCTGCGGGCGGGCAGGTCATCGCCGGTGTCGAACACGGTTACGGCCGACCCGGCCAGTCGCCCGGCCTCTAGCGCGGCTTCCGCCTTGCGCAGCACACCCACCGGACCGGCTGGCCAGCTCGACGACCACGCCGCAGCGTGCAGTGACGTGCAGATGCTCGTGACCGGCAACGACCGGCCGTGCGACCTCAGCCCGCGCGCGCTCGGCCAACGCGATCGCATCGGTTGAACCAGGGCCGACGACGACCAGGCCGAACTCCGAGCTGGAGATCCGGAACGCCTCGCCGTGGCCGATCGCCAAGGAACGTAGACGACCGGCGACGGCCCGGATGGCGACGTCGCCGAGATCGGGGCCGGCACCGGCATTAATCCGACGCAACCCGTCGACCTTCAACACGATCGCACTCGACCCGCCGTGGGCGGCGCGATCGGCGAACACCTTCGACAGTTCGTCGAGGAACGCCGATCGGTTGCCCATACCGGTGAGCGGGTCGCGCGCAGACTGCTCGACCAGCAGTTCCTCCGAGACCCGACCAGTGGTGACGTCCTCCAGTGCGGCGACCCGGAATGTGCGCACTCCGTCGACGTCGTGCAAGTCCTTCGACACCCGGACCAGGACCCAGGCGGTGCTGCCGTCCGGGCGGGTCAGCGGCAAGTCCGTGCACGCCGCTATCCCCGCGGCGACCTCCGCGGACGTGACCGCGAAGAGGGCGGCCATCGGTAGGTCGTGCAACTGCTCGAGGGGCCGGATCGCCAACTGGCTGAATGCGGCGTTCGCACCGAGGATGCGCGGTGATTCGCCGCTCGTCACCAGGGCGACGGGAAGCGGAAGTTCCTC
This sequence comes from uncultured Bifidobacteriaceae bacterium, assembly GCA_964391765.1. GTDB lineage: Bacteria > Actinomycetota > Actinomycetes > S36-B12 > S36-B12 > UBA10649. The sequence continues at coordinate 22,969 of CAYMNG010000011.1, forward strand.
ATACAGCGCGCGCTGTACCGACAGGGCCGAGTCAGTTGCCCGACGGGACTGGCGTAGCCGGTCGACGGCAGCGGCCAGCGACAGCGTGGTGATTGCCAGCACGATGAGAAGGACCTGCGCGGAAATGACCATCGAGTCGAAGTCGGCGTCGAGGGCCGGGGTGCCGAACGAGCCCAGGCCCACACTCACGCTCACCGCGACCAGCAGCGCGGCCGCGGCCGTCATCAGTGCGGTGAACCGAAAGGGCCACTGCGCGGCGACGATCGCCGCGAGCGGGACGAGCAGGAACTCCGCACCGGGCAGTGCGGCCCCGACCGGGGACAGCAGCACCAGGCAGGCGACGGCGACCGCGGCGATCGTGCTCACCACTGCTCGTCGGTCCGCGGCGCGTACGGTCGGCCACAGCCGACGCCACGGAGTCAGTGCGATCACCGCCGAGGCGATCGCCAACAGGCCGACAACGGTGCCGAGCGCCAATCGGACCGCACCGGCGAGCGTGTACAGCGCGGAGGTGTCCGCGATATCGACGGCGACCGGGACGACGCGGATTCCGGCCGCGACGCACGCGGCGAGCACCGCCCACGACAACGGCGCACCCAGCCCGGTCGACGTCAACCGGAATCGACGGATCAGCAGCGCGTACGCCGCAATCGCAACGACGTTCGCGATCGTCAACGACACTGCCAACGGGCGAGGCAGGTCAAGGCCCGCGTAGAGCACGGCATACGCGATGACGCTGCCCAGGCCCATGAGGACGAACTGCCGGCGACCGGCGACGACCAGGCTTCCGGCGATCAGCCCGGTGCCGGCTGCGACGACGGCGAACGAACCCGGCGGCGCGAGGGCGACCTGCGTGATGCGGATCGCGGCGTACCACAGCGCCGACCAGAAGAAGATCCACGCCGCGGCCGACACGACGCGCCCGGGCAGAGCCGCGTCTCCACGCCCGCTGCGCACCTTGCCCAGGCTAACGCTCGAACGACCGGGGGCGGGCACTTCTCGACCTTGAGGTTGTACCGGGTCCTGACGACGAACACCCGGTACAACCTCAAGGTCGGCACTGCCCGGACGCCGGTTCGTGCAGTACGTCCCAGTTCGCGGGACGAACGGCGCGGCGCTAGTCGCCGGTGAGGACCGCGGCGCGCAGGTCCTGGTGGCCCGCCCGCCGACCCTTGTGGATCTCGAGGATGTCCAGTGCGACCAACCCGTTGCTGAACGCCGCGAGCGCGTCGATGCTGCGCATGTCCCGACCGGTGAGCTCGGCGATCTGCCGCAGTCGGTAGACCACCGTGTTCGGATGGACGAACAGGACTTCGGCGGTCCGCTGCAGCGCCAGGTCGCACGCGATGTACGCCCGCAGCGTCTCCAACAGCGTCGACCGATCGACCAGACACCCCAGCGAGTTCGCGACGAGCAGCCGAGCCGCAGCCTCGTTCTGCGTCAGCAGCACGTCCAACGCGACCTCGCTCTCGACCACGACCCGCCCCCGCAGACCGCGATGCAGACAGATCTCCAGCGTGGCGACGGCGCTGCGCAGTCCGGTCCCGGCGGCGATCAGCGACGGGTCCGGCACGGCGCTCGCCGCGACGACGTCGTCGACGAGGTCCCGTTCGGCGAGGACGCCTCCGACGAGGGCCAGGATGCCGGCACCGGGCCGGTCCTCGGGGGCGACGACGAGCATGAGGGCCCGGCGATCGAGGACGAGGACCTCGCGACGCTCGTCGTGGCGCCACAGGGCCTCGAGGATCCGGGCCCGGATCCTCGCCCACCGTTCGGTGTCCACGCTGTGTCGGGCGACGTGGCAGAAGCCGGCGGCGCGGAACGGCTGGTTCGGGTCGATGCCGAGCATGCGCGCCTGTTCGTCCAGCGCCGCGGTCTCGATCGGCGCACCCGAGAGCAGGTACGTCACGAGCCCGGTGCCGACGCGGCTCTGCCAGCCGGACAACTGGTCCTGCACCTTGCGGTACGCGTCCAACTCCTGGCGGTAGATCGCGTCGAACAACTGCGCCAGCCGGAGGACACCGGCTTTCGCCCGGTCGACGGCCAGGCCGGAATCGGCGTAGAGGTAGTTCGTCACGAGCCGTTCGAGGTGGCCGATCCAGTCCAGCGACTGGGCCATGTGCTTGCCGCGCAGCGCCGCGCGCGCCCCGCGCAGGGGCGGCGCCTCGATCGTGTCCGTACCGTCGACCAGCGCCTGCCCCAGCCGTTCGATCGTGTCGAGCGCCAACTGGTAACTCACCTGCGACACCCGCCGCCGCGGTGACCTGCCGTCGTGCCCGCTGGTGTACAGGCGCACGAAGGAGTTCGCGATCGTCGTCCGATCGCGAAGGATCGTCTCGCCCGCGGCGCGGCTGTCGGGGACCGTCTCCACTACCGCCCACCCGGTCTGGGTCGGAACCGGTACACCCGCCGCCCCTCGCCCGCCGGGTGCGCGTCGAAGCCGATCTCGACCGGCATGCCGATCGAGACGTCGGCGGGATCGCAGTCGACGATGTTGGTCAAGATCCTCGGGCCCTCGCTCAGCTCGACGTACGCCACGACGTAGGGAACGCAGTCGCCGAACGCGCCCCTGGCCTTGCGCACCACCGTGAACGAGTAGACCGTCCCGGCGCCGGACGCGGGGACGGTGCGCGCGTCGCCGCCGCACGTCGGGCAGAACGGTCGCGGGTACCAGAACGACGTGGAGCACCCGTCGCAGTGGCCGATCAGGAGCGTCCCGGCGTCGACACCGCGCCAGAACAGCGCATCGTCCGGCGAGATCTCCCGGTCGACGACCGGCAACGCGCTCACGACACGCCCCGCGCGAGGACCAGGGTGGCGGCCGAGCTGCGGGTCGCCAGTCGGCCGCCCGAACCGTGGACGAGGGCGATCTCGCAGCCGGGCACCTGGACGGCCGGATGGGCGCTGCCGCGCAGTTGGCGAACCGCCTCGATCATCCGCACCATGCCTCCTCGATTGTCGGGCTGGTTGTTGCACAGCCCGCCACCGTCGGTGTTCGTCGGCAGCGCACCGAACGGAGCGACGAGCGCACCGTCGCGGACGAACCTGCCGGCGTCACCCTTCTGGCAGAACCCGAGATCCTCAAGGGCCAGGAGTACCGTGATCGTGAACGAGTCGTAGATCGACGCGTAGTCGACGTCCCCTGGGCGCACGCGCGCCTCGGCGAACGCCGCGGCCCCCGAGCGCACCGCCGCGGTGCTCGTCAGGTCGATCCGGCCGGCGCCGATGGACTTGTTGGCCTCCCCGTGCCCGATGATCGCGACCTCGGTGCGGTCCAGCGCACGCGCGGTCGCGGCGTCCGCGACGACGACCGCGCCGCCCCCGTCGGTCATCACGCAGCAGTCCAGTCGGTGGAGGGGATCGGCGATCAGCGGCGACCGAAGGACCTCCTCGACCGTGACGACGTCGCGCAGGAACGCGTTCGGATTGTGCTGCGCGTGCTGCGATGCGGCGACCTTGACCTGCGCGAGGTCCGCCGCGGTGGTCCCGAACTCGTACATGTGCCGCATGGCCGTCAACGCGTAGTTGTGCACGGTGTCGGTGATCCCCCACGCGGTCTCGAACGTCGTCTCCGGCGCCCCGGCGAGGGACGGCCCGGAGGCCTGACGGGCCGATCGGGGGTTCCCGCCCATGGTGACGAGCGCGACACGGCACTTGCCGGCCGCGATCGCCGCAGTCGCGTGGCCGACGTGGGACAGGTACGACGCCCCGCCGAGCTCGGTGGTGTCGAGGTGACTGCAGGTCAGGCCCAGGTAGTCCGCCATGGACAACGGGCCCACCCCCGGGGCGTCCGAATCGCAGAAGTAGGCATCCACGTCGGCGAGGGACAGGCCGGCGTCCGCCAGTGCGCCGAGGGCGACGTCCGCGTGGATCCGTGCCCTGCTGCGATCGGTGATGACCCGGCCGGGATGCTCGTACGCGCCGACGACGTACGCCGTCACGGTGCGACCCGTAACGTGTCGACCCAGTCGGCGAACCGGTCCGCGACGTCGGTCAGCTCCTCGATCGGATAGTGCCCCACCCCGTCGAGGACCTCGTACCGCGCGTGCGGGATCAGGTCGGCGATCCGTCGGACCCGTTCCGGCGGAACGAAATAGTCGTCCGATCCGGTCAGGAGGTAGACCGGGCACGTAATCGCACCGAGGGCGTCCCGGATGTCGTGCGTCAGCGCACCCTGGATGTCCAGCGTCGTGACGTGCCAGTCCTCGCGGCAGTGCATGCGCGCGATCATCTCGACGCGGTCGCGTGGCACGGTGCGCCCGCAGGCCGCGAGCGTGCCGAGGTAGGTGCGATCGCGCATGCTCGGCGAGACCGAGTCCTCCAGCAGCGGCGGACGCGGCCGTGGCCCGTCCGCGCCGAGCACGCCGGACGGGTCCAACGCCAGGACGCCCGCGACGCGCACGTCCGCGCGGGTCGCGACGTCCAGCGCGATGCTCCCGCCGATCGAGCACCCGATCAGGTAGGCCTCGCCGACGTCCAGGTCGCGCAGGACGTCCACGACCCACGTCGCGTACCACGACAGGTCGCTCACCGGCCCCGACGCGACCGGCTCGGACCGCCCGTGGCCGGGCAGGTCGACGACGAGCACGTCGAACCCGCGGGCGGCCAGTGCCGGCGCGACGTCGCGGTACTGCGCGCCGCTCTGACCCGCGGTGTGGATGCACACCACGACCGGTCCGCTGTCCCCCGACCAGCGCTCGAGGAAGCTGCGACATCCGCCGACGTCACGGTATTGCGCGGAGTGCATCCCGGTCCTCCCTCCAGGCGGTCGACGCGTGCGCCGACAGCAGGGCCACGGCCTTGAAGACCCGCAGGTACTCGAAGCTGCTTCCCCGCGACGTGAACTCCCCCGCACTCACCCGGGCGATGAAGTCCTCCCGGCCGGCGACGCGGAAGTCGGTCCACGCCCGGTCGGAACCGACGACCGAGAAGGTCGGCCCGTTCGGGGTCTTGCCGGCCACCTCGACGATGGCTCCCCGGTAGACGCGGAACTGGACGGCCCGGTCGCCGGCGACGACCTCGATCGAGCCGTCGAACGTCCGCACCGCGTCGGCGAACGCGGTGTCCGCGTCCAGTCGCCGGCGAACGTGCTCGGCCCAGGGGAGCGTCCCGACGTCGGCCCGACCCAGCACGACCGCGGTCTGCTCGGGGACCGGACCGCCCTGCCACGTCGCGGCACCGCGCGCCGCGACCGAGCCGGCGGGGGTCTGCAGCGACAGCTCCTGCTCAACGAGCAGCCGTCCGGCGACGGCCCAGACCCGCACGATCGTCGCGACCAGGCACAGGTCGTCGGCGACCTCCGGATCGGTCGCCGACCACCGCAGTGCCGTGATCTGGCCCGAGGCCGTCGGCCGGACGCGGTCGACCAGTGACGACAGCACCGCGCCCACGCCACCGGCTGCCGGTGCGTACGACGTGCGGGTGCGTCGGCCCAGGTCGGCGAGGGTCGGCGTCGAGCGCAGCGCGGCCACCTCGGACGTCGAGACGGTGGCATTCGACACGGTCAGGCTCCTCCCAGTGCGGTCGTGCCGGTCAGCGGGCGAACAGGTCGGCCAGGACGCGGACCCCGAAGTCGAGGCTGTCGACCGGAACGCGCTCGTCGACACCGTGGAACATCGCGGGGAAGTCGAACCCGTCGGGCAACAGCAGCGGGGTGAAGCCGAACGTCGGGATGCCGAGGTCGGCGAACCACTTGTTGTCGGTGCCGCCGCTGAACACGTACGGGGCGACCCGGCAGTCCGGGCGGACGGTCCGCACCGACTGCGCGAGATGCGCGAACCACGAACTGTCCGGATCCGAGGTGGCCGGTGGACTGCGCCGGACGAGGCTCGCCTGGACCGAGTCCGGCAGCGTGGCCGTGACCCGGTCGTGCAGCTCGTCCTCGTGTCCGGGCAGGTACCGGCAGTCCAGGCGGGCCCATGCGCTGCCGGGAATGACGTTGTCCTTGTACCCCGCCCCGATCCTCGTCACGTTCACGGTGTTCTGCAAAGCCGCTTCGATCATCCGGCGGTACGGCCCGGACTCCCGGACCAGGACGTCCACGGCGTCCTGGTCCGCCGTCACCGGCCGCCCGGCCAGCTCCGCCGCCAGCCGACGCATCGGCTCGAGCACGACGTAGTCGACGCGCTGGTCGGCGAGCGCCGCCAACGTCCGGGTCAGGCCCGTGATCGGGTTGTCCTCGGCGATCATGCTGCCGTGACCGGCGACACCGCGCTGGCGAAGCTCGTACCAGCGCAGGCCCTTGTCGGCCACCGAGATCGCGAACGTGGGCACGCCGTCGCGCGCGCGCATGCTGAACCCGCCGACCTCGCCGATGCCCACGCCGCAGCCGTCGAACAGATCCCGGTGGCGCTGCATCAAGAACGCGGCACCGGCGTTCCCGCCGGCCTCCTCGTCCGCGACGAACGCGAGCACGATGTCACGTTCGGGGCGTCCGCCGTCGGCGAGGACCCGCGAGAGGGCCGCGAGGTACATCGCGACCGCGTTCTTCATGTCGACGGCTCCGCGACCCCAGACGCAGCCGTCGGCGACCTCCCCGCCGAACGGGTCGCAGGTCCACTCCGCGGCCTCGGCCGGGACGGTGTCCAGGTGCCCGTGCACGAGCAGCGCCGGGCGGGTCGGGTCGGTTCCCGCGACCCGGACCACGACGTTGGTCCGCCCGGATTCCGCCTCGAGCACCGCGGGCAGGAGTCCGAGGTCGGTCACCACCTCGGCGACGAACTCCGCACAGGCCCGCTCGGTCGATCCCGGGTTGCTCGTGTCGAACCGGATCAGCCGTCGGCACAGGTCGACGACGTCCAGTCCCGCCGTCGGCGCCGGGTCCTCGTGCGGGTCGTGCGGCACGTCAGTACGCCAGGTCCAGCGCCGCCAGCGCGTAGGCCTTGATCGCACCGAGGTAGTCCGCCACGCGCACGGACTCGTCGTCCCAGTAGCAGTCCATCGAACCCGGGCCGTAGGTCGCGGCCTGGATGCCGGCCTCCCAGAAGATCGGCGTGTCGGGCCACGCGCGATGCGTCGCGTAACGCGCCGGTTCGCCGGCGACGAGCCGGTGCGCGCCCGACAGCGTCGTGATGACGTCCGCGTCCGCCGGAACACGCAGGGAACTGCGCGGATTCTTCACGCAGGTCGGCTCCAACGACACGTCCACCCCGAACGCGGCGAGGTCCGGCAGTGCCCGCGCGACGGCCGAGCGGACGTCTCGCAGGACGCAGTCCTGGTCCTGCTCCGGCGGGAACCGGAAGTCGAACGTCACGTCGCAGCGCTCGGGGATGAGGTTGTGCGCGACGCCGCCGGTGATCTGCGCGACGTTGCACACCAGCAGGTCGTCGAGGACGGCGCCGGACGGATCGGTCATCGGCTGGCCGAGCACGGCCTGCACGACCCGGGTCGCCCGGTCGATCGCGTTCACCCCGATGTCCAGTGCGGTCGTGTGCGCGGCCCGGCCGTGCGCGGTGACGTTGACGTAGGCGATGCCGCGCTGACCGAGGAGGACCTGCAGGTCGCTGGGCTCGCAGTTGATCGCGTAGCGCGCGCGCAGTCCGTCGCGCAACGCCTGACGCGTCCCCTCACCGCCCTCGAAGTGGTTCGGCACCGCGAGGATCGTCACGCCGCGGGCGGGCGTCAGGCCAAGGCGCGCGAGGGTCGCCACGGCCGCCGTCATCGCGGCCGTGCCGGCCTTCATGTCCGCGACGCCGACGCCGTACACCGCGCCGTCCACGACATCGGCGCCGAACGGATCGCGGGTCCACGACGTCGACGGCGGGTAGACCTCCATGTGCCCGTTGAAGATCAGCCCGTCGTCGGTCGTCGGCCCCAGCGTCGCCTGGACGTTGAACATCCCGCCGGTGCCGCACTCGGTCAGCGCCGCGGGCACGCCGGCGCCGGTCAACTCACCGGCGAGGTGCTCGGCGGCCCGGGTCAGCTCGGGGCCGTCCCCCCACACGCTGCGGATGCGCAGGAGCTCCTGGAGGAACCGAACGTGCCGATCGGCCTCACGATCGAGTTCCTCGAGAACCCGCTGCGCGGTGTCCTGTTCGATGGTCGTCAACGACATCGCCGATCCCTTCACCCTCCTGCCGACCTGCCTGCCTACCGCGCGTCCGTCACGTCGCCGCCGCCTGCACGTCGTGCGAGCCGGACCGCAGGTACTGCGTCAACGCCCGCGCATGGCGCGCGACCGCCGCGCCGTACTGCGCAGCGAGGTCGTCGGAGATCCGGTACGTCGGGCCGACGACGCTGACCGCGGCGGCCACGCTGCCGTCGGGCCAGTGGATCGTCGCGGCGATGGCCGTCACGCCCTCCTCCATCGTGTGGGTCGTGGTGAAGTAGCCCTCCGGCCCGCATCCGTCCTGCAGCGCCGTGCCGATCGCGGTCCCCTCGAGCGGCACCGTCTTGCCCAGCCACCCCTGGTGGCGCACCGCGCGGTCCGTCTCGGCCAGCCGGGCGTAGATCACGGTGTTCCCCGGGCCGTGGACGCCCAGGTACGCCGACTCGCCGGTCTCGTCGCGAAGTGCGGCCAGGTGCGGATCGGCGGCGCGGTACAGCGGCGACCGGCTCATCATGTTCAAGGCGATCTCGATCAGCCGGCCGCCGCCGTGGTAGCTACCCGATCCGTCGCGTTCGACGAACGCCGCCGACTCGAGCGTGCGCAGCAGGCGCAACGCGGTGGCCGGCGCCAGGCTCGCCCGTCGTGCCAGCTCACCCAGGGGCAGGCCGTCGTTCACGGCGACCTCGACGAGCAACGCCAGCGCCCGGTCTACGGTGCGCGTCGACGCCTGACGGACGTCGTCGGAGCCTGGGCTGCTCGGCATCGGCCCCGCCTTTCACTGTATGACTTGTGCGTTTCAAAACGAATAGTGCCAGACGGCGTCCGCCAGGTCCAGTCCCGCACGGCTTCCTGCCTCGATCTTGAGTTTGTACCGCGTGTTTGCGTCCGTGACCCGGCACAAGCTCAAGGTCGACGGGGTGAGGCGCGTCAGCGGGCGCCCTCGTGTCGCAACAGGAGCTCCTTCACCGTGAGCCCGTAGAAGTACCCGCCCAAGGTACCGTCCGAGCGCACGATCCGATGGCACGGCACGAACGGGGCGACCCGGTTGCGCGCGCAGGCCGTGCCGGCGGCGCGGACCGCGCGCGGTCGCAGTGCCCGGGCCGCCAGTTCGGCGTAGGTGACGGTGGACCCGGCGCGAACCTCGCGCATGGCCCGCCACGCCTCCTGCGCGAACGGCCCGCCCGGCTGCCGGACGGCGACCGCGTCGAGCGCGTCGAGGTCCCCGTCCCCATATCGCCCGACGGCCAGGCGAACCGGGTCGACGGACGCCGACGCGCGCACGCGCCGGAACTCCACTCCCGGTCCCGCGACCCGCGCCGCGCGCTCGCGCACCGAGTCGAAGCCCGATGCGACGACCGCGCCGTCGACCGGATCGACGATCAGCGCCAGCCGGCCGGCGGGCGTGGACGTGACGGCGGTCTCGAACCAGGTCATGCGGTCTCCTTCTGCGGCGTCGTCGCGTCGGCGGTCGACGGCGACGATCGGGTGTTCGGGACGTTCCACAGGTGCTGCGCGGCGTACGCGCGCCACGGCCGCCACCGCTGGGCGTGGGCGAGCAGGTCCGGCGGGTTCGCCGGCAGGCCGACGGCCGCCGCGCCGCGGCGGATCCCGATGTCGGTGACCGGGAACGCGTCCGGATCCCCGAACGCCCGCAGCGCGAGGTAGTCCCGGGTCCAGGGCCCGATCCCGCGGATCCCGACGACGTTCGCCAACGCGCGATCGGGCTCGGCCACCGGGTCGATGTCGCCGACGGCGACCGCGGTCGCGAGGGCCTGCAGCGCACGGGCGCGGCCCAGCGGCACGCCGATCTCGGCGATCCGAGCCGGATCGGCCTCCGCCAGCACGACGGCCGACGGCGCGACGGTCAGCCCCGAGACGGTCGGCCGGTCCTCGGGGGCGAACCGCTCGACGAGGCGCGCGAGCAGCGTCAGTCCGCCGGACAACGTGACCTGCTGGCCGAGCACGGCGCGGACGAACGTCTCCCAGACGTCCGGGGTCGTCGGCACGCGCAGACCCGGGCACTCGGCGACCAGCGTGCGAAGAGCCGGGTCGCCACCGAGGACGTCGTCGACGACCGCCGGGACAGCATCGAGGTCCAGCCACCGACGCACGCGGGTGACGATGCCGCCCAGGGCCGTCACCGGCGCGCCCGTGCATCGCAGGACGACGTGGTCCGACGGGGCCGCGGACCGCGTCGGACCACCGGCCTCGACGACGACGTGCACCACGCCACCAGGGACGTCGAGTACGCGTTCGTGCCGCCACGGCTGCCCGGGCACATGCCGTTCCAGGCCGGTGACCGTGCGCAGCCGCAGGAACGTCCCCAGGGCCGCGACCGCCAGCGGTCGACGGGTGTGCAGGCGCAGCGAGATCCCCGACGGGCCGGCCGTCGGGCCGTCGATCGGGTTGCCGCGCAACGTCGACGGGGCGGCCCCGAACTCACGACGTATCACGTCGTTGAACTGACGGACGCTGGCGAACCCCGCCGCGAACGCGACGTCGGCGAGCGACATCCGGGTCTGGTCGAGCAGCAACCGCGCGGTCTGCGCCCGACGGCTCACCGCGAGGTCGAGCGGACCGACACCGACGCACGACACCAGCGTGCGGTGCAGGTGCCGTTCGCTCACGTGCAGGCGCCGGGCGAGACCGGCGACGCCGACCTCGTCGACGACGCCCGCACCGATCAAGGTGATGGCGTCGTCCGCGAGGTCGCTGCCGAGGTCCCAACCCCGCGCCCCGGGCACGGTGTCGGGTCGGCATCGGCGACACGCCCGGAACCCCGCCGCCACCGCGGCCGCTGGCGCGCCGAAGAAGCGGACGTTCTCACGCTTCGGGGTCTGCGCGGGGCACACCGGGCGGCAGAAGACCCCCGTCGTGACGACGCCGAACCAGATCCGCCCGTCGAACCGACGGTCGCGACTGGTCAGCGCGCGGTAGAGCACGTCCTCGTCCACGCACCCAGTGTCGCTGCTCGTGCCGTCAGAACCTAGCGGGAATCGGACGTCGCACTTCGGAGCGAGGCCGACGACCCGCTCACCGACCGAACCACCACTGTCGAATCGACGTCCGGCCGGACGGATCGCCGCTACCGATGCGGGATCCCCAACTCCGTCAACGTCGTCCGCAGCCACTCCAGCGATCGCTCGATCATCGGCCCGGACTGTCCCTCGCACTCGATCGACAGGACTCCGTCATAGCCGTTCGCGTGCAGAAGGCCCAGAACCTGCCGGATGTTCTCGGCATTCACCCCGTCCCCTACGGCACATTGGCTCACGGCGATACCGGTCGAGCTGCCGCGCAGGCTCTCGGCCAGCGACGCCGAGACGTCCTTGATGTGCACATGGTCGATCCGATCGATGAATCGCCGTGCGAACGCAACCGGGTCCTGGCCGGCGATGAACGTGTTTCCGGTGTCGAAGTTCATTCCCAGTAGAGGAGAATCGACGAAGTCGAGCATCCGGGCCATCTGGTCGGGATTCGTCGTGAAGTACCCGTGCGGCTCGATGTTGACGTGGACGCCGTGCGCCTCGGCGATCGGCATGATCTGCTCGTAGCACCACTTCATCGACGCCATCGAGACGTCGTCCGGTATCCCGGCCGGCTGATGCAGGCCGTCGGTCGTGTCGACCCGGTCGCAGCCCACCTGCCTGGCCCAGGCGATCGCCTTCATGACGTAGGGGACGCCGCGGATCGGCCCGTCCGGCCCCGACAGCGGGAACGCCGCGTCGACCTGCGAGAACGCCACGCCCAGCGCGTCCATCCGCCGCCGCAGCAGCGCCGGATCCTCGTAGAGCGCGACATGCGGCTGATAGCCCAGGCCGTGGATCCAGCTGACGCCGTCGATCAACCCGCACTCGATCCGACGAACGCCATTCGCGTTCGCCCATTCCAGGCAGCGGTCGAACGACCAGTACGCGGAGTTGAACGCATCGGTGTGGAATCCGATCTCCATCGGGGTGCTCCCTTCGCCGGCCTGGGCCGCGTCGACGCCGACACCGTAGCCGGTCGTCGGATGCGCCCGGTTCCGCCCTCACCGCGTCGCGGCCGCTCCGTCGCCCCCGGCGGAGTCGGGGGGATCCGGCGGCCCCGCGGGTAGTCGGCAGCAGCGTTCCAGCCACAGGCCGGTCCCGACGAGCGCGGCGGCACCGCCGGCCGCGGCCAGTGCCGCCCACAGCGTCGCCCGCCCGCTCTGGGTCGGCAGGTGGGCCGTCATCGCGATCGCGATCCCGGCGTAGAACCCGCACGCGACGGCACCGATCCGCGACGCGGCCAACGCCAGCGCGGCCGAGCGGGCCGCGACGATCGCCGCGAGCGGACGCGTCCCCGGCCGACGCTGCAGGCGCGGCCTGATCGACCAGGTCCAGTAGCCGACCGCGGCCGCGACCAGCCACAGCGCCCCGGCCGCCAGCCACGGCACGGGGACCAGTCGACCGGTCCACGCGAAAACGACCTGGACCAGCCCCCAGCCGACCGCCGCGCAGACGACCGCCACCGCCGCGAGGAAGCCCAGCCGGGTCGGCGTCATCGGGTTCACCGGTCCGCCACCGACAGGTCCGGCCGTTCGTCGGTCACCTCCACGCCGGCGGCCCCGACGGTCGCGAGCAGATCCGCGACCGGCCCGTGGCCGGGGATCCGGGCGGTCGGATCGACCTCGGCCCACGGGACGAGGACGAAGGCCCGCTCGTGCGCCCGTGGGTGCGGCACCTGCAGATCCGGCCCCGCACGCAA
>CAYMNG010000012.1:0-10704 GCA_964391765.1 uncultured Bifidobacteriaceae bacterium
CCTGCACCAGCAGATCGTCGACCTGCAGGCGCAGCTCGCGACGCTGCAGGAGCAGGAGGAGAAGCTCACCGCGGCCGCGACGCAACTGCAGACGAAGGTCGAGTCGTTCCGGACGAAGAAGGAGACGATCAAGGCGACCTACTCCGCGGCCGAGGCGCAGACGAAGATCAACGAGGCCTTCGCCGGGATCTCCGACGAACTCGGCGACGTGGGCCTGGCCGTCCAGCGGGCCGAGGACAAGACCGCGCAGATGCAGGCGCGGGCCGGTGCGATCGACGAGCTGGTGGCCTCGGGGGCGTTGACCGACGCCAGCGGAATGGGCAAGGACAGCCTGACGGTCGAACTCGAGCGGATGGCCAGCGAGAACGACGTGAACGCGCAGTTGGAGGCGATGAAGGGCGAACTGGCGCCCGCGCCGGAGAAGCCGCAGATCGAGGGGTAGGCGCAGCGAGAATGGCCCGAACGCGGTACGGCACCGACCGGGGGCTCTCGGCCCGGATGGTCGGCGCGATGTTCGGCCTCGGCCTGCTCTACGTCGTCCTGGCGGCGGTGCTGATCGCCGTCGGGGTCAACGCCGTGTTCGTCCTGGTGATCAGCGCCGCGCTGCTGTTCGGGCAGTGGTGGTTCTCGGACTCCCTGGCGATGGCGTCGATGCGCGCGGTCGTCGTGACGCCCGAGCAGGCACCCCAGTTGCACGCGATCGTCGATCGGGTCTGCGCGATGGCCGACATGCCCAAGCCGCGCGTGGGGATCGCGGACCTCGACGTGCCCAACGCGTTCGCGACCGGCCGGTCGCCGAACCGATCGGTCGTCGTCGTCACGACCGGCATCCTCAAGCGGCTCGACGCGGAGGAACTCGAGGGCGTGCTGGCGCACGAACTGTCGCACGTCGCGCACCGCGACGTGACGGTGATGGCGGTCGCCTCGTTCACCGCGATCCTCGCCGGGTTCATGATGCGCAGCGTCATGTGGGGCTCGATCGGGCGCAATCGCGACAACAACGTCGCGGTCATGGTGCTCGCCGTCACCGTCGTCAGCGTCGTGGTCTACTTCCTGTCGTACATCCTCATGCGCGCCCTGTCCCGGTACCGCGAGCTCGGCGCGGACCGCGGTGCGGCGCTGCTGACCGGCAAGCCGTCCGCCCTGGCCCGCGCGCTGCAGAAGATCAGCGGCGAGATGGCCGCGATCCCGACGCGCGACCTGCGCCAGTTGGAGCCGGTCAGCGCGTTCGCGTTCGCGCCGGCGATCAGCGGCAAGGGCGGACTGGGGTTGGCGACGCTGTTCTCCACGCACCCGTCCTTGGACAAGCGCCTGGCCCAGCTCGCGCGGATCTCCGCCGAGCTCGGCGAGCGGTAGCCGTGGGCCTGTTCGACGCGGTCCTCGGTCGCCGCAAGCCGGTGCGGCCGAACCTGGACGCGCTGTTCGCGCTGCCCGGTGCCGCGGTCTCCTTGCAGGTCGACCTGGACATCGTGCCGACCGGGCGCGGCGCGGTCGCCTTCCGCGCACCCGAGGGCCGGGCGTTCGCCGACGTGGAGTCCGACGTGCGCGCGCTGCTCGACGCGGACGCCGGCCCGCCGGTCGAACTGCGCACGGACGACTTCGGGTTCACCTGGCTCGTCGTCACGACCGTGCCGCCGGACCTGCCGGCACTGGTCACCGATCTGCACGCGGCCAACTCCTCGTTGGTCGACGCGGGGTTCGGCCCGCAGCTGCTGTGCTCGCACGCCGCGTTCACCGACCCCGACGGTCGGGCGCTGGCGCTGGTGTACCTGTTCAAGCGGGGCACGTTCTACCCGTTCGCCCCGGTGGCCGGCGATCCGGCGGCCCAGCAGCGCGACAACGTCCTCGAACTGCGCGTGCGCGACCTGGTCGCCGGCGAACTGCCGGTCGAGGCCGATCTGAGCCGGTGGTTCGCGATCTGGGGCGCCCCCGGACTGTGACGAGCGCCCGGCGGAGTCGGTGTCAGTCCGGCTTCGGTGCGGCGGCGACGCCGGGCAGGGCCAGCATGCGGTCCAGGGCGATCCGCGCCCAGTGCGCGGTGTCCGCGTCGACCTCGATCCGGTTCACGACCGTCCCGGCCGCCAACGACTCCAGCGTCCACGCCAGGTGCGGGAGGTCGATGCGGTTCATCGTCGAGCAGTAGCACACGGTCCGATCGAGGAAGACGATCTGCTTGTCGGGGTTGGCCAGCGCCAGCCGCTTCACCAGGTTCAACTCGGTGCCGATCGCCCAGGCCGAGCCGGCCGGTGCCGCGGAGATGGTGGCGATGATCTTCTCCGTCGAGCCGACGACGTCGGACTTCTCGACGACCTCGTACCGGCACTCCGGATGCACGAGCACGCTGACACCGGGGATCCGTTCGCGAACCTCGTCGACGCACTCGGGCGTGAACCGGCCGTGGACCCCGCAGTGGCCGCGCCACAAGATGACCTTCGCCGCGCGCAGGTCATCGACCGTGAGCCCGCCACCGGGTCGGTGCGGGTCGTAGACGACGCAGTCGGCCAGGCGCAGGCCCATCTCGCGAACCGCCGTGTTGCGACCCAGGTGCTGGTCGGGCAGGAAGAGCACCTTCTCCCCGCGTTCGAACGCCCACCGCAGGCTGCGCTCGGCGTTGCTCGACGTGCACACCGCGCCACCGTTGCGGCCGGTGAACGCCTTGATCGCGGCCGTGGAGTTCATGTACGTGATCGGGACGGTCACGTCGGCGACACCGGCTTCCTGCAGGACCCGCCAGCAGTCCTCGACCTGGCCGATCTCGGCCATGTCGGCCATCGAGCAGCCGGCCGCCAGGTCAGGGAGGATGACCTGCTGGTCGGCCGAGGTCAGGATGTCGGCGCTCTCGGCCATGAAGTGGACGCCGCAGAACACGATGAAGTCGGCCCCCGGATTGGCGGCCGCCTGCTGGGCGAGCTTGAAGGAGTCGCCGGTCACGTCGGCGAACGCGATCACCTCGTCACGCTGGTAGTGGTGGCCGAGGACGAAGACCCGGTCGCCGAGCGCGGCCCTGGCCGCGCCCACCCGGGCGACGAGGTCGGGGTCCGACGGCGAGGGCAGCGCACCGGGACAGTCGACGCCGCGTTCGGACTGCGGGTCGGAGTCGCGGCCGAGCAGCAGGAGGGCGAGGGCGGTGGGCTCGGGCTCGACGAACGTACCGGACGACTTCGCGGCTTCGGTCATACGGCAAGTGTGGCACTGCGGTGCGCGCACCCGACGGGCCGCGGGGCCTCGGGGGGACTGTCGGCGGGTGCGGTCGGCGTGTGAGACTGTGTCGGGAATGCCGAACGATCCCGCGCGGTTCGCTCGGTGTGCGGCCGACCGGGCCGCCTCCATCGCGAAGGGACGACCCATGTCGGCTGACACCACCACCTCGACCGCCGCGGACGGCATCACGCTGACGGACGGCGCGGCGCAGAAGGTGCGCACGTTGCTCGAGGCGGAGGGCCGCGACGACCTCGCGCTGAGGGTCGCGGTGCAGCCGGGCGGATGCTCGGGCCTGCGCTACCAGTTGTTCTTCGACGACCGGAACCTCGACGGCGACGTCGTCACCGACTTCGGCGGCGTCGACGTCGTGGTCGACCGCATGAGCGTGCCGTACCTGACCGGGGCGACGATCGACTTCGTCGACACGATCGAGAAGCAGGGGTTCACGATCGACAACCCGAACGCGGGCGGTTCGTGCGCCTGCGGCGACTCGTTCCACTGACCGTGGCCGGTGCGGTGGCCCGGTAGGGTCACCGCCCGTGACCGCTCTCATCACCGGGTCGATCGCGACCGACCACCTGATGACCTTCCCGGGTCGATTCGTCGACTCGCTCGTCGCCGACAAGCTGGACAAGGTCTCGCTGTCGTTCCTGGTCGAGGAACTCGAGGTCCGACGCGGCGGAGTCGCGCCGAACATCGCGTTCGGCATGGGCTGCCTGGGCCTGCGGCCGGTGCTGGTCGGGGCCGTCGGCCCGGACTTCGCCGACTACGAGTCCTGGTTGCAGCGGCACAACGTCGACACCGGCGGCGTCCACGTCTCGGAATCCCGGCACACCGCGCGGTTCGTGTGCACGACCGACGTCGAGCAGAACCAGATCGCCTCGTTCTACCCCGGCGCGATGTCCGAGGCCCGCAACATCGAACTCAAGCCCGTCGTCGACCGGGTCGGGTCCGCCGACGTCGTGCTGATCGGTGCGAACGATCCCGAGGCGATGCTGCGGCACACGCAGGAGTGCCTGTTCCGCGGGTACCCGTTCGCGGCCGACCCGTCCCAGCAGTTGGCCCGGATGGACGGCGACGACATCCGGCCGCTGGTCGACGGTGCCGCGTACCTGTTCACGAACGAGTACGAAGCCGCGCTGATCGAGCAGAAGACGGGGTGGAGCCAGGCCGACATCGCCGCGGTCGTCCAGACCCGGGTGACGACCCTGGGCGCCCAGGGCGCGCGGATCGAGCGCCGCGGTAACGCGCCGGTGACCGTCACGGTCGCCGAGGAGGACCGCAAGGCCGATCCGACGGGAGTCGGCGACGCGTTCCGCGCCGGCTTCCTCGCCGGTCAGGAGTGGGGAGTCGGCGACGAGCGGTCGGCGCAGGTCGGCGCGCTGCTGGCGACGTACGTGATCGAGACCGTCGGCACGCAGGAGTACGAGTTGGCGCGCACGCACTTCCTGGAGCGGATGGCCCGCGCGTACGGCGACGACGCCGCGGCCGACGTCGAACCGCACGTGTCGTGCCCACGTCCGTAGGACCGGCCGATGACGGTGCGCCCGCGCGTGGATCCCGGGCCGTGCCGGTGGGACCTGCCCGACCCGTCCCGAGTCGAACCGGGCGCCGACGTGATCGCGATCGGTGCGGACCTCGCACCGGCGACGCTTCTGGCCGCGTACTCCCGTGGCCTGTTCCCGATGGACCTGCCCGACGGCCGGCTCGCCTGGTGGTCCCCTGACCCGCGCGGGGTCCTCGAACCGGACCAGGTCCATGTCGCGCGCTCGCTGCGGCGGTCGATGCGCGCGTTCACCTTCAGCGTCGACGAGGCGTTCGGAGAGGTGATCGCCGCCTGTCGGGACGCCCGGCCCGCCGAGGTCTGGATCACCGCGGACTTCGTCGCCGCCTACGAGCGGCTGCACGAGCTCGGCTGGGCGCACTCGATCGAGACCTGGTGCGACGGCACGCTGGTCGGCGGACTGTACGGCATCGAGATCGGCGGACTGTTCGCGGCGGAGTCGAAGTTCCACCACCGGACCGACGCGTCCAAGGCCGCGGTCGTCACCCTCGCCGGGCTGTTGGCCGCGGCCGGGGGCGACCGCCTGATCGACGTCCAGTGGCGGACCGACCACCTCGCGACCTTGGGCGTCGTCGACCTCACGCGCGAGCGGTACCTCAGGCGCCTGCCGGCGATCCTCGCCCAGGCGCCCGCGCTCGGCGCCTGACCGGCAGCCGGACCGGCACCGTCATCAGGCTCGTGCGGCGGCCAGCGCGTCGGGAAGGGCCGTCAGGAACCGGTCGGCGACGTCGTCGTCGCACCCGAACGGCAGCGACACCCGCACGCTCGCGTCGGCGGTGACGCCCATCGCGGTGAGCACCTGGCTGGGCATGCGCACGTCGGACGTGCACGCCGACCCGCTGGCCACGCTCAGCCCCCGGCGCGCGAGCTGGTCGACGACGACCTCCCCGGCGACGTCGGCGCAGGTGAACGTCACGACGTGGGGCAGGCGGTTCGTCGGGTCGCCGGTGACCACGACGCCCGGCGCGACGTGCGGCAGCCGGGCCCGGAGGCGGTCGGTGAGCGCTCGGTGCCGATCGGCCTCGGCGGGCCAGGTGTCGCGCAGGTATTCCAGCGCCCGCGCCGCCGCGACCGCACCGGGTATGTCGGGGAAGCCGCCGACCCAGCCGCGGTCGGGGTTCTCCTCCGGCCGCCATCGCGCCTGCGGGCGGACGACGAGGACGCCGACGCCGGCCGGGCCACCCCAGTCGCGGGCCGAGGCGCACAGCACGTCGAAGTCGGTCGGCACGAGGTGGTGGCCGATGACCTGGACCGCGTGCACGAGCAGCGGGACCCCGGCCGACCGGGCCGCTGACCAGACCCGCTCGACCGGCTGGACCGTCCCGACCTCGGGGTTGGCCGCCTGGAGGCAGGCCAGGGCGGCCGACGGCGCGGCGGCGTCCAGCGCGCGGACGAAGCGGTCGGCGTCGACCAGCCCGGTCGGTGCGACGGGGATCGTCTCGACGTCGTCGGCGGCGCCGGCGACCGGGCTCGTCACCGCGAGCGACTCCACCGCGCCGAGAACGACCCGGCGTCGGCCGGTGGGCCGCTGCCCGAGCAGGCCCGCGACTGCGACGCCGACCGCGGAGGGACCCGACGTCGTGACGAACACCTCGGCGACCGGGACGGCGAGGCTGTCCGCCAGGCTCGCGCGCGCGGCGTCGAGGAGCAGGCCGGCGCGCCGGCCCTCGTGGTGCAGCCGGGCCGGGTCGCTCCACCCGGCGTCGACCGCGGCGAGCCACGCCTCGCGAGCGATGGGCAGCAGCGGTTGGCCGCCGACGGCGTCGAGGTAGCCCGGCGGAGGCACGGGCGCGGGCGAGGGCAGGTGGGAGGGCACCGACGTGCTCGACATGCTCGACACGGTAGCCCGGCCGCCGCCGGCGAGGTAACGACGAGGTCGCAGCCGCGGGGTTGCCGCCGCCGGCGTCGCCTCGTGCGCTACTCTGCCCGGGTCCACCCACCCCGGAAGGCGATCCGTGCGGAAAACGACCCTGGAGCGGCCCATGTCCGCGGGCCCGATCAGTCCCGACGGCCGACGCCGGCGCATGCGTGTGGGCGCGCTCGCCGTGGGCGGGCTGCTCGCGGCGCTCGCCCTGAGCGGATGCACGGTCAACGAGATCGTCTTCTTGGACCTGCCCGAGCCGATCAGTGACCAGGCGATGATCACCGAGAGCCTGTGGCGCGGTGCCTGGATCGCGGCGTGGGGTGTCGGGATCGTGACGTGGGGCCTGATGATCTGGGCGGCGATCGTCTACCGGCGTCGGCACAAGGACGACACCCCCGAGCAGACCAAGTACAACCTGCCGATCGAGATCATGTACACGGTCATCCCGTTGATCATGGTGTTCGGCATGTTCTGGTTCACCGCGCGCGACCAGTCCGAGATCCTGTCGGTCCGCGACGATCAGGACGTCACGGTGAACGTCGTCGGGTTCCGCTGGAACTGGGCGTTCAACTACATCGACCAGGACGCCTACGCGGTCGGGACGCCCGTGGAGCCGGCCGTCCTCGTCCTCCCGGTCAACGAGAAGGTGCAGTTCCAGTTGACGTCCCCGGACGTCATCCACTCGTTCTGGGTGCCGGACTTCCTGTTCAAGATGGACGTCATCCCCGGCAAGACGAACCGGTTCGAGCTGACGCCGACGAAGGTCGGGACGTTCCCCGGGCGCTGTGCGGAGCTGTGCGGTGTCGACCACGCCCGGATGCTGTTCACCCTCAAGGTCGTCGACAAGGCCGAGTTCGACCAGTACATCGCCGGGCTGAAGGCGAAGGGCCAGTCCGGGCAGCTGAACACCGGCATGGTCACCGATCACGGCCAGATGCCCGATGAGAGGACGACATGACGATTCTCACCGACCGGGTCGCCCCGTCCGAGCCGGTTCCCCCCACCGTCCCGACGACGCCGGAGCGCAAGCTCGGGTCGGCGATCATCAGCTGGATCACCTCGACCGACCACAAGGTCATCGGGTACATGTACCTCGCGCTCGCGACGTTCTGGTTCACCGCCGCCGGTCTGATGGCGTTGGTCATCCGGGCCGAGCTCACGGTCCCGGGTCTGCAGTTCGTCTCGCTGGAGCAGTACAACCAGTTGTTCACGATGCACGGCACGGTGATGCTGTTCCTGTTCGCCACGCCGCTGTTCGTCGCCTTCGGCAACGTCATCATGCCGTTGCAGATCGGCGCGCCGGACGTCGCCTTCCCGCGCCTGAACATGCTCGGCTTCTGGCTGTTCTTGTTCGGCGGATTCGTGGCCGCCGCCGGGTTCTTGACCCCGGGTGGCGCCGCGGCCTTCGGCTGGTTCGCGTACGCGCCGCTGAGCAACGCGGTCTACTCGCCCGAGGTCGGTGGCTCACTGTGGCTGCTGGGCCTGGCGATGGGCGGTCTGGGCACGATCCTGGGCGCGGTCAACTTCATCACCACGATCTTCTGCATGCGGGCCCCGGGCATGACGATGTTCCGGATGCCGGTCTTCACGTGGGGCATCCTCGTGACCAGCGTCCTGGTCCTGATGTGCTTCCCGGTCCTCGCGGCCGCGCTGGTCATGCTGTTCATCGACCGGCAGTACGGGGCCGTCGTCTTCGAGGCCGCCAACGGCGGGCCGATGCTGTGGCAACACCTGTTCTGGTTCTTCGGCCACCCCGAGGTCTACATCCTCGCGCTGCCGTTCTTCGGCATCGCTAGCGAGATCATCCCGGTGTTCTCCCGCAAGCCGATCTTCGGCTACAAGGGCCTGGTCATCGCGACGATGGCGATCGGGACGCTGTCGATGGCGGTCTGGGCGCACCACCTTTACGTGACCGGATCGGTCTACCTGCCGTACTTCGCGATCATGACGATGCTCATCGCGGTGCCCACCGGGGTCAAGTTCTTCAACTGGATCGGCACGATGTGGCGCGGCTCGGTGCAGTTCGACACCCCGATGCTGTGGGTCATGGGCTTCTTGATCACGTTCTTGTTCGGCGGCCTGACCGGGGTCATCATCGCCTCGCCGCCGCTGGACTTCCATGTGTCCGACACCGCGTTCATCGTCGCGCACTTCCACTACACGGTGTTCGGCACCGTCGTGTTCCTGTTCTTCGCCGGCCTGTACTTCTGGTGGCCGAAGATGACCGGGAAGCGACTGGACGAGCGGCTGGGCAAGATCCACTTCTGGCTGCTGTTCATCGGCTTCCAGACGACCTTCCTGGTCCAGCACTGGCTCGGCGTCCAGGGCTTCCCGCGCCGATACGGTGACTACCTGCCTTCTGACGGCTTCACGACGTTGAACATCGTCTCCTCGATCGGAGCGGCGATCCTCGGCGTCTCGATGCTGTTCTTCTTCGCCAACGTGCTGAAGACCTGGCGGTCGGCGCCGATGGTCGGGGTCGACGATCCGTGGGGTTGGGGCGCGTCACTGGAGTGGGCGACATCCTGCCCGCCGCCGCGGCACAACTTCGTCTCGCTGCCGCGGATCCGTTCCGAGCGACCGGCGTTCGACCTGCACCATCCGGAGTTGGCCGCCTACGGCGCACACCGGCCACCGACGAAGGCCGTCGACAGCGGCGAGGGGAGCCCGGCGTGAAGCTCGAAGGTCGGCTGATGGTCCTGTCGACGATCTTCTTCCTCGGCAGCGCGATCATCTACTGGTACGTCGCCCGCGATCCGATCGGCACGACCGTGCTCGCCATGAGCGGCGGGCTGTCGTTCCTCATCGCGTTCTACGTGCTGTACACGGCCAAGCGGGTCTTCCCGCGGCCGGAGGACCGCCTGGACGCGGAGATCGAGGAGGCCGACCCCGAGTACGGGTTCTACAGCCCGCATTCGTGGTGGCCGCTCGCCGTCGGCTTCTCCGCCGCGGTGATCGCCGTGGGCCTGGTCTTCGCCACCTGGATCATCGTCCTCGGCGTCGCGCTCCTCGTGCTGGCCCTGATCGGCTGGCTGTTCGAGTACTACCGCGGCGACTTCGCGCACTGACGCCGGCCCGGCCTGTCGCGTTTCGGCCGGGGGCTCGTGGTGGCTTACCATGGCCGGACTACCCGCTTCTGGTGAGGAGTCCGCTGTGCCGCTGCCCGCGCGTCGTCCCCTGACGGCGGTCGGCCTGATCGGCGGGCTGGGCGCGTGCGTGGCCGCCGTGAGCGCCTGCGCGCCGATGGCCGAGGCGCAGTTCGACACCGTCGTGCCGTCCGAACACTCGCAGGCGACGATCTCCGCGGCCCCGGCCGCCGGTCAGCGCGTGGACCCCGGCCAGCGAATCACCGTCACGGCGGCCGACGGGCAGCTGTCGCAGGTGGTGGTCACCGGACCGAAGGGCCCGCTGAAGGGGACGATCTCCCCGGACGGCACGACGTGGACCGCGACCCGCGAGTCGTTGGCGTTCGGCAAGACCTACACCGTCGAGGCGACCGCGATCGACCAGCGCGGCGTGCGGACGACGACGTCGAGTGCCTTCCGGACCCTGCAACCGGATGCCTTCGTCCGGGCGAGCGTCGACCCCGGTGCCGGTCGAACGGTGGGCGTGGGCATGCCGATCACCGTGCGCTTCGACCAGCCCGTCAAGGACCGCGAGGCGGTGGAGCGGGCGCTGGTCGTGTACACGCCGCAGCCGCTGTTGGGTGCGTGGTCGTGGACCAACGACACCGAGGTCCGCTTCCGCCCGAAGAAGTACTGGCCCGGCGACATCGACGTCACGGTCGCGGCGAACCTGAAGGGCGTGAAGGTCGCCAAGGGGGTGTTCGGCCGGGAGGACACGACGACGACGTTCCATGTGGGCGCGTCGACGGTGATCAAGGTCGACGCGGCACGCCATGTGGCGAAGGTCATCCGGGACGGGGAGAAGGTGCGGTCGATCCCGGTCACGACCGGCAAGTCCGGCTTCGAGACCCGGTCGGGCAATCTCATCGTGCTGTCCAAGGAGCCGACCCGGATCATGGACGCGGCGACCGGCGGGAATCCCCGAATCGCCGCCCGGCTGGAAGCGGGAA
>CAYMNG010000012.1:10714-35741 GCA_964391765.1 uncultured Bifidobacteriaceae bacterium
CGATCCGAGCGACCCGGAGTACTACCGGCTCGAGGTGCAGTACGCGATGCGGATCACCTACTCGGGGGAGTTCTTGCACGCGGCTCCGTGGTCCGTCGGGGCACAGGGGTTCGCCAACGTCAGCCACGGGTGCATCGGCATGAGCACCTCGAACGCGCAGTGGCTGTTCGACCAGGCGAAGATCGGCGACCCGGTCGAGGTGACCGGCACGAGCAACCCGCAGAACCTGGGCAACGGCGTCACCGTGTGGACGACGACGTGGGATCAGTGGCTGGCCGACTCCAGGACCGGCCCGCAGCTGACCACCGCGGCCCAGTCACCGGTGTCGGAGCCGGCCGACCCGGCCAGCACCGGGACGCCGGCCAGCACCGGGACGCCGGCCAGCACCGGGACGTCCGTCGCCGCGGCGACCGGCACCGTACCGAGCGCCGACGCGAGGAGCTGAGCACGAGATAAGCCTGATGGCCCCACCGTGCGGGTGGGGCCATCAGGCTTATCTGGTCCGCGGTTCGATGTCCGGGTCAGTGCGGTGCGTGGTCCGAGCCCTCGACCTGCTCGCGGTTGGTCTCCGGCATCCCCGGGTGGTGGAGGACGCCGCCGTGGAAGTTGCGGATCTGGTCGGCGTCCTCGTAGTCGTGCAGCGGAGCCTCGAGCGCGGCCGAGTGCGCCGCGTGCTCCTGCCCGGCCGCGATCTCCTCCGCCGTCGGCAGCGCGATGTTGTCGGCGTAGAAGAACGAGCTGAGCTTGTGCCGGCGCAGCTGGCCCTTGTACGCCTTGTTGCGGACGCCGTCGGCGTCGGTGCGAGCGGGGACCGGCAGTACGTCGTGGTCGGTCTTCGAGGTGATGACCGCGAGCTCGGTCTGCGACAGCGGCTGATGGACCTCGATGAACTCCCCGTGCGGCAGCCGCAGCACCCGACCGGACTCGTAGCCGTGCAGGAGCTTGTCCCGGTCGCGGCGTTGCAGGCCCAGGCACCAGCGCTTCGTCACGACGAACATGATCGGCGGCAGGACGAACAGCAGGACGCGCAGTGCCCAGGTGATGGAGTTGATCGACAGGTCGAACGCGATCGCGATGACGTCGTTCGCGCCGCCGACCCACAGCAGGCAGTAGAACGTGATCGACATGACGCCCAGACCCGTACGCACCGGGGCGTTGCGCGGGCGGTCGAGCAGATGGTGCTCGCGCTTGTCGCCGGTGACCCAGGCCTCGATGAACGGATAGAGGGCCAGCACGGTGAACAGAACCCCGGGCATGATCACCGCGGGGACGAAGATGTTCCACGAGATGGTGAACCCGAGGATCGTCGTCTCCCAGTTCGGCATGACACGAAGGGCGCCGTCGAGGAAGCCGATGTACCAGTCCGGCTGGGATCCGGCCGACACCTGATCGGGCGTGAACGGTCCGAAGATCCAGATCGGGTTGATCGTCACCAGGCCGCCGACGAGGGCGATGATGCCGAACACGACGAAGAAGAACCCGCCGGCCTTGGCCATGTAGATCGGCATCAGCGGGTAGCCGACCACGTTCTCGTTCGTTCGCGCGGGGCCGGGGAACTGGGTGTGCTTCTGGGTCCACACGAGCATCAGGTGCACGGTGACCAGCGCGAGGATCAGGCCGGGGATGAGCAGGATGTGCACCGCGTACAGCCGGGAGATGAAGTCGGTTCCCGGGAACTCGCCGTTGAACAGCAAGAACGCCATCCACGTGCCGACGACCGGGATCGCCTGCATGATCCCGCGGGCGATCTGCAGGCCGGTGCCGGACAGCAGGTCGTCGGGCAGGGAGTAGCCGGAGAAGCCGGCGCCCATCGCGAGGGTGGTCAGCGCCACCCCGATGATCCAGTTGAACTCCCGCGGCTTGCGGAACGCGCCGGTGAAGAAGACCCGGAACATGTGCACGGCCATCGCGAAGACGAACACCAGCGCCGACCAGTGGTGCATCTGACGCAGCAGCAGTCCGCCACGCACGTCGAAGGAGATGTTCAGCGCGGACGCGTACGCCTCGGACATCTGCACGCCGCGCAGTGGTACGTACGACCCGTCGTAGATGACCTCGACCATCGACGGCTTGAAGAACAAGGTGAGGAACACCCCGGTCAGCAGCACGACGATGAAGCTGTACAAGGTGATCTCGCCGAGCATGAACGACCAGTGTTCGGGGAACACCTTGCCGAACTGTCGGCCGAGGAATCGGTTGCTGCCCAGGCGCTGGTCGACGTAGGTCGCCGTCGCGCCCCCCGCGCGCTCGGTCGTGGAGGTCATCGGTCGCGCTCCCAGAAGCTCGGGCCGACGGGCTCGGCAAAGTCGGACATGGCCACGAGGTACCCCTCGGAGTCGACGCCGATCGGCAACTGCGGCATTCGTCGGGCGGCCGGGCCGAACACGACGTTGCCGCTGTCGGCGAGGTCGAAGGTGGACTGGTGGCACGGGCACAGCAGGTGGTGCGTGCGCTGCTCGTACAAGGCGATCGGGCAGCCGACGTGGGTGCAGATCTTCGAGTACGCGACGATGCCCTGGTAGTCCCAGCCCTCACCCTGCTGCGAGCGGATCTCACTGGGATCCATGCGCACGAGGATGATCGCCGACTTGCCGCGCGCGTTCAGGCTGTGCTGGGCCTCCTCGACCTCCTGAAGGTCGGCCGGCACCGCGGAGACCAGCCCGCCGACCGGCAGGTCCTCGGGTCGGACGGGGGCGTAGATGCCGTCGGACACGATGCGCATGTCCTTGCGCCACAACGTGGTCGACAAGATCTCCGCGGGCGACTTGCCCTGCTCCTCGGGCGTGGGCACCCACAGGTCCCGCAGGAGGACGATCATGGGCAGCGGGAACAGCACGAGCGCGCCGATCATGCTGCGGCGGATCATGCGGAACCGCGCGAAGCCGGACTCGGCCTTGCCACGCTCGTACTCCGCGACGGCCTCGTCGGTGTCGGCGGGGTCGGAGGCCATCTCGTGCCGCTGCTGCACGACCTCGACCTCGGGCATGAGCTTCTTGGCCCACTGGATCGCCGCGGTGCCGACGAACAGGACGTCTAGGCCGAACGTCAGGCCGAGGGTGACCTGGCTGGCGTTGACCTCGCCCATGCCCGGCACGTAGATCGTCGTGTGCTTGTCGATGCCCACGTAGGCGACGACGAACGCGACGACGAAGACGATCGACAGCAAGAACATCGAGGTCACCTGGCGCTGTGCGCGCCGGGCGGCCTTGGGATCGGTGTCGGTCAGTCGTGGCCGATGCGGGACGTCGGCGACCTGGTTGCGCTCCGGTGCCGACGTCGTGTCGTGGGGGGAGATGTCTGTCATCGCGACTTGATTCCGATCCATACGGCGGCGGCGAGGAGGGCTCCGAACAGCGCGGTGGCCAAGAAGACGCCCTCGGTCACCGGACCGAACCGGCCGAGGTTCAACCCGCCCTGGTTCGGCAGGTCCTGCAGGGTCCGGACGTAGGCGATGATCGCCTGCTTGTCGTTCGTCGGGATCTGGGCGTCGCTGAACACCGGCATGCTCTGCGGCCCGGTCAGCATCGCCTCGTAGATCACCTGCGGGCTGGCGTTCATCAGGCTGGGCGCGTACTTCCCCTGTGTCAGCGCACCGCCCTCGCCGGCGGCCTGGTGGCACTGGGAGCAGTTGATCCGGAACAACTCGCCGCCGTACGCCGGATCGGCGTCGGTGTAGTCGATCTGCTCCGCGGTCGGGATGGCCGGGCCCGGGGCGAGGCTGGCCACGTAGGCGGCGAGCGCGGCGATGTCCTCGTCGGAGAACACGTTCGGCTTCGCCGGTGCCTGGGCTCCGGGGTTCGTCAACGGCATCCGGCCGGTGGACACCTGGAAGCTCACGGCGGCAGCGCCGACGCCGGCCAGGGTCGGGCCGCTCGCGGTGCCCTGCGCGTCCATCCCGTGGCAGGACGAGCAGGCTTCGAGGTACAGCTGCCGGCCCTTCTCGACCTGCGTCTGCGAGCCGTCGGTCAGGGCCGCCTGCGCCGGTTGGATCCCCGCCACGGCCGCGTATCCGGTGCCGACGACGGCGAGCGCGCCGATGAGCAGCGCCGACGCCACGTACGGGCTCCGGCGCTTCTTGGTCAAGGCCTTCACGTGTTCGTGACCCTTTCGATCCCGGTTCGGTCGGACTACTTCAGGACGTAGATCATGAAGAACAGCGCGATCCACACGACGTCGACGAAATGCCAGTAGTACGACGTGACGATCGCGCGGGTCGCCTGGTCGTGCGTGAATCGCTTGGCGACGAACGTGGTCGCCAGGACGAACAGGAAGGCGATCAGGCCGCCGGTCACGTGCAGCCCGTGGAATCCGGTCGTGAGGTAGAACGCCGATCCGTACGCGTTCGACGACAGCGTCAGGCCCTCGTGCACCAACGTGACGTACTCGGTGATCTGCCCGGCGATGAAGAACGAGCCCATGAGGAACGTGATGACGAACCAGCGCCGCAGGCCCTTGACGTCGCCGCGCTCGGCGGCGAACACGCCGAGCTGGCACGCGACGGAGGACAGCACGAGCACGGTGGTGTTCACGGTGGCGAACGGGATGTTCAGCAGCTGGGTCTCCTGCGCCCACAGATCGGGGTTGACCGCGCGAAGGGTGAAGTACATCGCGAACAGCGCCGCGAAGAACATCAGCTCGCTGGCCAGCCAGACGATCGTGCCGACGGCGACCATGTTGGGCCGGTTGGCGGGGGCGTGCGAGTAGGCCGCAGGAATGGTCGTCGCGTTTGCCACGGGGGGAGTGTGGCAGATGGCGGCTTGAGATTCACCGAGACCCCCCGAACAGGACGCAGTCGTTACCTTCGTCGACGTGCCGGCCGCGCGGCGTCGGCGTCGGTCGGCCGCGGGCTACAGTGTCGCCCGTGGCCCAGCACCGAAGTTCGTCGAACACATCCACGGCTCGACCGGAGCCGGCGGCACGCGTCCTGGTGTACAGCGACGACCGCATCGTGCGGGCTGCCGTCCGGTCGGCCCTCGGCCGCCGCCCGGCCGCGGACCTGCCGGCGGTGGAGTACGTCGAGGTGGCCACCGAGCCGATGGTCGTTCGGACCGTCGACGCCGGCGGACTGGACCTGCTGATCCTCGACGGCGAGGCGACCCCGGCCGGCGGACTGGGGATCTGCCGTCAACTCAAGGACGAGATCTACCAGTGCCCGCCGGTCGTCGCGCTCATCGGCCGACCCCAGGACGCGTGGCTGGCGACCTGGTCGCGCGCCGACGCGGTCGTCTCGCACCCGATCGACCCGGTCCGCCTCGCCCAGACCGTGGCTGCCGTGCTCCGTGACCGACTCGCCGTCGCCGCCGTCGGCTGAGGTGTCGACGCCGGTGGGACCGACCTGGCCGTCGGTCCTGCGGACGCTGCTCGCCGGTACCGACCTCGACCCCGAGGACGCACGCTGGGCGATGGAGCAGGTGCTCACCGGTGCGGCGACGTCGGCGCAGGTCGCCGGGTTCGTCACCGCGCTGCGCGCCAAGGGCGAGACCGCGGCGGAGGTGGACGCCCTCGTCACCGTGATGCTCGCCCACGCCCGGCTGCTCGACTTCGGCGGCCAGGCGCCGGTCTGCCTCGACGTCGTCGGCACCGGTGGCGACCAGGCGCACACGGTGAACATCTCGACGATGTCCGCGCTGGTCTGCGCGGCGGCCGGCGCGCCGGTCGTCAAGCACGGGAACCGGGCCGCGTCCTCGGCCACCGGCACGGCCGACGTGCTCGAGGCGCTCGGCGTGGCGATCGACCTCGGCCCGGTGGGCGTGGTCGAGTCGGTGCGTCAGGTCGGGATCGGCTTCTGCTTCGCGCAGACCCATCATCCGGCGATGCGCCACGCCGGCCCGACACGCCGAGAACTGGGCGTGCCGACCGTGTTCAACATCCTCGGACCGCTGACGAACCCGGGGCGGGCCGCCGCGGGCCTGATCGGCTGCGCGGATTCGCGCCTCGCGCCGGTCATGGCGCAGGTGCTGGGCCGCCGCGGCGTGCACGCGCTGGTCGTTCGCGGGGAGGACGGACTCGACGAGATCTCGACCGCGGCCGCGACGACGGTGTGGGACACGACCGGTGGCGAGGTCGCCGTCGATCGGATCGACCCACGCGACCTCGGGGTCCACGCGGTCGACCCGCAGGCCCTGCGCGGCGGCGATCCGGCGCGCAACGCGCACCTGCTGCTCGCGACGCTCGGGTCGTCGCGGGTGGACGTCGACGACGTGGACGCGAATCGGGTCGAGGCGATCCGCGACGCCGTCGCGTTGAACAGCGCGGCCGCGCTCGTGGCGTACGCGTCCGCCGTCGCGAGCCGGGCCGGCGACGCGGCGGACGACCGGCCGCTGGTGACCCGGATCGCCGATCAGCTGCCCCGTGCGCGGGCGGTCATCGCGTCGGGTGCGGCGGCGTCCGTGCTCGAGGCGTGGGCGCAGACCACGGTGCGCCTTCGCCGCGACGACCGGTGACGGCTATCCGGCCAGGATCCGGCTGACGGCCCCGACCGCCGGTCCCAGCGGCCTGGTCGCGTCGTAGTCCGCGCGCAGACCCTCGGCGAGGGTGGCGCGGCGGGCCACGCGCAGCCGCTCGAGCGTGTCCGCGCCGCAGTGGACCGGCCAGGCGAGCGGGCCGCCGTGCACCAGCCGGACCGAGCCGGAGTCCAGCCAGTCGAGGATCGCGTTCGCCTCCTCGCCCAGGCACGCCGGGGCCGGCCACGGTGGTGCGAGGACCTGTTCGGCGCAGGCGCGCAGGGCGTCGACGGCCGGTCGTGGGTCGACGCCGGGGTCGACGGCGCCGGCGGCGGCCAGGCGGCCGAACCCGATGACGTGGATCTCCCAGCCGCCGTCGGCGCGGCGGGCCGCGGCGACGGTCTGCGCGCTGGCGGTCAGCGCACCGAGCCGGTGCACCCGCACGCTGCCGAGCAGGACCTGCTCGAGTCGGTCCCGGCAGGCCGTGGCGTCCTCGAACCGCTCGTCGGCGGCGAGTACCGCCATCCGCCGCTCGTTCGCGGCAACGACCGCCCGCATGTCGCCGGCCATCGCCGCCCGCAGGTCCTCGACGAGCGCGGAGTGCGCCACGCGATCGCCGGCGGGAGTGCACGGTGCCAGGCAGCGGCCGAGATCGGCCAGGGAGCAGGCGGCGTCCGTCGGGCGGGCGCGGCGGGGCAGCCGCTGCGTGCACGCGCGGATGGGGAACGCGGCGAGCAGCGCGTCGATCGCGTCCTGCGCCGGCCGCCGGGACGGGTACGGACCCAGGTACCGGGCGCCGGCCGCGTGGTCGTCGGCGACGTCGGCGACGACCGCCAGCCGGGGCACCGGCTCGACCGTCAGCTTCACCCAGCGCTGTGCCTGCGGGCGCCGCGATCGCTGGTTGTACCGCGGCTGCTCGTCGGCGATGAGCCGCAGTTCGCGCACCCTCGCCTCGAGTGCCGTCGCACACGCGATCGGCGTCACCGAGTCGGCGATCTCGATCATCTCCGCCATCCGGCGGCGCTGCTCGGCGGCGGTGAAGTAGCTGCGGACCCGGGTGCGGATCCGCCGTGACGTGCCGACGTACAGGGCGGCTCCCTGCCGGTCCCGGAACACGTACACCCCGGGGGTGTCGGGCAGGCCGGCGGCCAGGTGGCGCTTGGTGCGCTGTGCGGTCGAGACGCGTGCGCACAGGGCGAGGACGTCGGGCACCGTCGTGGCGCCGAGGTTGCCGGCGCGTTCGAGCAGGCCGTGCAGCACGTCCGTCGTCGCGCGGGCGTCGTCCAGGGCCCGGTGCGTCGGGGACACCGACGTGCGAAAGTGCGCGGCCAGCGTCGCGAGCTTGCAGTTGCGGACCTCGTCGCGGTGCAGGACCACGCGGGCCAGCCGCGCGGTGTCGATGACCTGTGGGTTCGGCCAGACGTGACCGTGCTTGCCGGCCGCGGCGGCGAGGAACCCGGTGTCGTACGGCGCGTTGTGCGCGACGAGTACGCCGTCGCCGAGGAACTCCCAGAACGCGGGCAGCACGGCACCGAGGGAGGGCTCGCCGGTGACGAGGGCGTCGGTTATCCCGGTGAGCGACGCGACGAACGGCGGGATCGGGACGCCCGGGTCGACCAGCGTGGCGAACGTGCCGAGCACCTCGCCGCCGCGGACCTTCACCGCGCCGATCTCGGTGATCCCGGCGTCGGCCGGCGCCCCGCCGGTCGTCTCCAGGTCGACGACGACGAACGTCACCGCACTCAGCGGCGGGTCGAGGTCGTCGAGTCGCAGCTGGGCGCCGGCCGGATCCGGCCGGCCGGCGTCAGTTGACCGCACGTCGGCAGGCCGCACGCCGGTTGACCGCACGTCGGCAGGCCGCACGTCGGCAGACTCCACGTCGGCAGACCCCACGTCGGCAGACCCCATGGGCACCGACAGTAGGTGGGCCCGCTGACAGTGCGCCGGTGCCCACGCCGGTTCGACCCGAGCCGGCCCGGGTAGGGTCGGGCGGTGCCCACTGCTCTGCCTGATGACCGATCTCGCTGGCGCTGTGCGCACTGCGGGAACCTCACCCGGTTCGACGTCACCCGGACGACCCGCGTGCGGGAGTTCTGGCACCTGGCCATGTCCGGCGAGCCGGACGTGGACGAACGCGAGGTGCTCGCGGAGACGATCGAGCAGATCTCGTGCCGCTGGTGCGGGGCCGTCGATCGCATCGAGCTCGTCGCGCGACCGCAGCATGGTGGACCGGCGGACGACGCGACCGGCGACGGCGGGCCCTGACCGGATCGGGCGGCCCGCGCCGCCGCGGTGACCGGGGCTCGAGGTGACCGGGCCCCGGGGCGTCGAGGCGGTGGTCGGCGCGCACCGGGGTTGTCAGGGGGCCGACGTAGTTTGCGTCCCATGATCATCGACTGCGGAACATGCGTGGCCGCCGGGCCCGCCTGCACGGACTGTGTCGTCTCGGTACTGCTCGGCCCGCCGGGGACCGGCAGCGGTGACGTCGATGCCGGCTGGGCGGACCGGGTCGACGTCGCCGACGAGCACGCCCAGGCGCTGGCGGTGCTCGCCGGCTCCGGCCTGGTGCCGCCGCTTCGGCTGGTGCCCCGGTCGGTCGCGAGCTGAGCGAGCCGGTCGGTCGCGAGCTGAGCGAGCCGGTCGGTCGACGTCAGGAGTACAGCGCGTCGATGTCCGCGGCGAACTCGGTCATGATGATCGCGCGCTTGAGCTTCATCGACGGGGTCAGCTGGCCACCCTCCTCGGTCCAGTCCACGCCGAGGATGCGGAACTTCTTGATCGCCTCCGCGTGCGAGACGGCCTTGTTCGCGTCGTCGATCGCGGACTGGATCTCGGCGTTCATCTGCGGGTCGTCGGCGAGGTCGGCGATCGACATCCCGGCCTTCGCGTGCTGGGCGGCCCAGGCCGGGACGGCCTCCGGGTCGAGGGTCACCAGGACGGCGATGAACGGCTTGGCGTCGCCGACGACCATGCACTGGCCGACCAGCCAGTGCGCGCGCAGCCGATCCTCCAGCACGGCCGGCGCGACGTTCTTGCCCGCGGCCGTGACGAGGATCTCCTTCTTGCGCCCGGTGATCTTGACGAACCCGTCGTCGTCGATCTCGCCGATGTCGCCGGAGTGGAACCACCCGTCGGATTCGATCGCGTCGGCGGTGGCCTTGTCGTTGTTCCAGTAACGGTCGAACACCTGGCCGCCGCGGATCAGCAGTTCGCCGTCGGCGGCGACCTTCACCCCGCTCCCGGGGACCGGCTGGCCGACGGTGCCGATGCGCAGGGCGTCGGGTCGGTTGACCGTCGCGGCGGCGGTCGTCTCCGTCAGCCCGTACCCCTCCAGGATCGTCACGCCGATCCCGCGGAAGAAGTGCCCGAGCCGGTCGCCGAGCGGGGCGCTACCGGAGACCGCCCACCGGACGCGACCGCCCATCGCGTGCCGGAGCTTGCCGTAGACGAGCTTGTCGAACACGGCGTGCTTCACCTTCAGCAGCAGGCCCGGACCACCGGTGTCCAGCGAGCGGCTGTAGTCGATCGCGACCTGGGCCGCGGTGTCGAAGATCCGGCCCTTGCCGTCGGCGATCGCCTTCTGCTGAGCGGAGTTGAAGACCTTCTCGAACACGCGGGGCACGGCCAGCAGGAACGTCGGCTGGAACGACTGCAGGCCGGGCAGCAGGTCCTTGATGTTCGACGAGTGCCCCAACCGGACCCCCGCGCGCAGGCAGCCGGCCTGGATGACGCGACCGAAGACGTGGGCGATCGGCAGGAACAGCAGCGTCGACGAACCGGGGACGAGGAACACGCTGGGCAGACCGTTGACGACGTTGTCGACCTCGAACATGAAGTTGCCGTGGGTGAGGACGCAGCCCTTGGGTCGCCCGGTCGTTCCGGAGGTGTAGATGATCGTGGCGATCGACTCGGGGGTCAGCGTCGCCCGACGGGCCTCGAGATCCTCGTCGGACACGTCCCGGCCCTCGGACTTCAGCAGGTCGATGGCGCCGTCCTCGAACACCCAGGTGCGGGTCACGGTGGGGATCTGCACGGCGACCTCGTCGAACGTCGCCTTGTTCTTCTGGCTCTCGCAGATCAACGCCACTGCGCCGGAGTCGGCGAGCATCCACTGGATCTGCTCGGCGGAGGAGGTCTCGTACACCGGGACGCTGACCGCGCCGGCGTACCAGATCGCGTAGTCCACCAGCGTCCACTCGTACCGGGTCCGGCTCATGACGCCGACCCGTTCGCCCGGCTCGACCCCGTTGGCCATGATCCCCTTCGCCACGGCCTTGATCTCGGCCAGGAACTCGCGGGAGGTCAGCGAGACCCACGCCTCGCCGCGCGGGATCGACACGGCCTCGCGGTCGGGGGCCTTCTCGGCGTTCTCCACGACGTGGTCGACGGTGCTTCCGCTCGTTGGCATCTCGACGATTGCAGGGAGGGAGAATTCCTGGCGCATGCCGCCACCGTAGACGAGTTGTCCGGCCGAGGCACCCGTTACGTCGACGGTCGCGGCCGGTCGGGGCGGCGTGGCATCCTGGCCCGGTGGCATCGATCGAGATCCGCGACGAGGTCGTCATCGTCGTCTCGCGCGGCACGGTCGCGACGGTGATCGCCCAGCGCAGCCGCTGGCGGACCTGGTGGCCACGGTCGCGGGCCACCGTCGTCGTGGACCACGGTGCCGAGGGGATGCGGTGGGCGTTGACCGGGGAGATGGTCGGCAGCACGCAGATCACGTTGGTCGACGAGGCCGACGGCGTGCGGGTCCGGTACGCGATGTCGGTCGACCCGACCGTCCCCGGTTCGGCCACGGTCGCCCGGGCGCTGCCGGACTCCCCGTACGGCCGCCGCGAGCTCGTCGACCTGCGCCGACGGCAGGAGACGGCGTGGAAGCAGGTGATGTGGGCGTTGAAGGACGAACTCGAGGGCGGCGGTCGGGGTCGGGCCGGGTGAGGGTCCACGTCGTCAGCGACGTGCACGGTGCGGCCGACGCGCTGGCCCGCGCGGCCGACGGCAGCGACGTGTTCGTGTGCCTGGGCGACCTGATCGTCTTCGTGGACTATCACGATCCGGGCCGCGGGATCCTCGCCGACCTGTTCGGCGCCGACCACGCGCGGCAGTACGTGGCCGCTCGCACCGCGAACCGGTTCGCCGACGCCCGTGACCTGGCGGCGCGGGCGTGGGCCGCGATCGGCGTCCACGATCCGCACGAGCGGCGTGCGGTCATCACGCGGCGGGTCGCCGCGCAGTACGACGAGCTGTTCGCGGCGATGCCGACGCCCGCCCTGCTCACGTACGGCAACGTCGACATCCCGGACCTGTGGCCGGACCGCCTGCGCCCGGGACACCGGGTCGTCCCGACCGGCGTGATCGAGGTCGAGGGTCGACGGTGGGGATTCGTCGGCGGCGGCCTGACCAGCCCGATGAACACCCCGTACGAGGTGCCGCCGGCGCAGTTCGCCGCCGAGGTCGAGGCGCTGGGGCCGGTCGACGTGCTGTTCACGCACATCCCGCCGGCCGTGCCGGAACTGACGTACGACGTCCTCGCCCGGCGGTTCGAGTCCGGCAGCACCGCGTTGCTCGACTACGTGCGCACGTTCCAGCCCCGCTATCACCTGTTCGGGCACGTGCACCAGCCGCTCGCCCGTAGACGCCGGATCGGACGGACCGAATGCGTGAACGTGGGCCACTTCGACGCGCTGCGGGTGCCGTTCGTGGTGGACCTGTGAGCGGCGTCCCGGGCAGGTAGCCTTCGGCACATGGCCGAGCAGACCGAGTCCAGCATCGTCGTCGTCGCGGCCCCGGCCGTCATCATGGACGTCATCGCCGACCTGCCGGCGTATCCGCAGTGGAGTGACGGCATCACCAGCGTCACGGTCCTGGCGCTCTACGAGGACGACTCCCGGCCGGCCGACGCGCGGTTCACCCTCAGTTCGGGAGCGATCAAGGACACCTACGAGCTGGAGTACGACTGGGACGGCGACCGCTCGGTCGCGTGGACGTTGACCAAGGGCGACATGCTCACGGCGATGGACGGGGTGTACCAGCTCACCGACAACGGGGACGGCACGACCACGGTGCTGTACCGGCTCGCCGTCGACGTGAAGATCCCGATGATCGGCATGATCAAGCGCAAGGCGGAGAAGGTCATCATCGACACCGCGTTGAAGGGGCTGAAGAAGCGCGTGGAGTCCCTCGCCGCCCCGCAGTGACGACCGATCCGGCGGCGGTTCGGCTGGTCGTCGTCTGCGGTGTCGACGCGTCGGCGGCGCCGTTCGCCCGCGCGACCGCTGCGGCCGCGGTGGCCGACGGGCTGCGCGCGGTGCTGCTCGTCGCGGACGACATCACCGCTGAGATCACCGCCGAGCCCGTGGGCACCCCGTGGTCGGTGCTGTTCGACGACGCCTTCGACGCGTTGACCGGGACCCAGGCACCGGCCGGTGCGCGTGCCGGGTTGGCGGACGCTCGCTGTGCGGCGATCGTTTCGGCCGTCGACGAGGCGGTCACCGACCGGCGCAACGACCTGGTCGTCCTCGACGCCGGCGACCACCGCGGCGCGCTCGGCCTGCTCGCGCATGTCGCGGCCGTGCGCTCGGTCGTAGCGGCGGCGACCGGTCCGCGGGTCGCGACGACGGCCGACGGCGCCTTCGACCGGTTGGTGACCGCGGCAACCGTCGCGGCCCGCCAGGAGGCCCTGCTCGTCGACGTCGGCACCACATGGCGCATCCACCTGGCGCCGCAACGCGAGTCGGCCGATCGCGCGGTGGGTGTGCTCGCGGCCCTGGCCGTTCTCGGGGCGCGCGTCGATGGGGTTGCCCTGGCGGACTATCCGCGAAAGGGGTCCCCTGGACGGGTGCGGTCGCCGGCGGTGGCGGCCCGTGCCCGGGTCGCGGCGGTCGGCCGCGTCCGCGTCTGGCGTACGGACGCCGGCCGGCCGGCGGTCCCGAAGAAGGCCTCGGTGCGACGCGCCGGGCCGTCGCTGCCGGCGGTGCGTTGGCTCGCCCCGGTAGAGGTCGACGGACTGTGGCAGTGGCGGATCGTGTTGGGTGACCCGGCGCGCAGCACCGTCCAGGTGGGGGTCGATGCGGACCACCTCGTCCTCGCCGTGGCCGGGGTCCGACGCTGGGTGCCGCTTCCGTCCGTGCTGAGCCGGACAGTGGCGATCGACGTGCTTCGCGACGGCGAAGGGCTGACGGTGCGGTTCCGACCCGACGCCCGCCTGTGGCCCACGGCGCCGGTCCCGGCCCAGGTCCCGGCCCCGCACTCGGACGCGGTGGCGCTGCCGTGAGCGAGAACCCGTGGTGGTACTCCGGGGACGACGAGGCGGTGGGCGGTGCGGCCCCGGATGCCGTGCCGACGGACGATCTTCCGACGGATGCCGGGCCGACGGGCGCGGCCCCGGACACCGGGCCGGCGGACGCGCCGCGGCCGACCTGGCTCGACCTGCTCTCGGGCGCCTCTCGGCTGGTCGGCTGGGCGACCGAGGTCGTGCTGACCCCGCACGCGGAGCACGAGGACCCGCGGGCGCACCCGCAGTGCGTGGTCTGCCGGGCCGCGGTCGCGTTCGGGCAGGTGCGCGGAGTCGGTCCGTCGGCGCCCCCCGAGGCGCCACCGTCGATCCGGTGGCTGGAGATCCGCGACGAGTAGGCCACGGGCGCGGACACACCCGCGCGCGCGAAGCTAGTGTGCGCTCGCATGGGCGTATGCATCGGTGTCGACGTCGGCGGCACGAAGATCCTCGCGGGCGCGGTGACCGCGGACGGTCAGATCGTGCGCACGGCCCGGCGGCAGACGCCGCGCGCGGAGCCGGACGCGGTGCTGAGCCTGATCGCCGAGGTCGTCGCCGAGCTCGCGGACGCGTCCGCCGACCCGGTCGACGGCGTCGGCCTGGGCATGGCCGGGCTGATCGACGCCGAGCGTTCGACCGTGCTGTTCGCCCCCAACCTGCACTGGTCGAACGTGCCGGTACGGGCACCGTTGGAGGCGGCCACCGGATTCCCGGTCGTCGTGGAGAACGACGGCAACGTCGCCGCCTGGGGGGAGTACCGGTTCGGCGCCGGTCGCGGGTCGGACGACCTCGTCCTGGTGACGGTCGGTACGGGGATCGGTGGCGGGATCGTGCTCGGCGGTTCCCTGCTTCGCGGATCGCACGGCATCGCCGGTGAGGTGGGTCACGTCAACGCCGTCCCGGACGGGATCCCGTGCGGCTGTGGCCGCAACGGCTGCCTGGAGCAGTACGCCAGCGGCAGCGCACTGGTCCGGCGCGCGCGCCGGCTCGCCGGCAAGCGGCGGGCCGAGGCCGGGGTGCTGCTCGCCCTGGGCGACGGCACACCGGAGGGTGTGCAGGGGGCGCACGTCACCGAGGCGGCCGCGGCGGGTGACCCGATCGCGATCGAGGCCTTCGCCGCCACCGGTTCCTGGCTCGGACGCGGTCTGGCCGACCTGGCCGCCGTGCTGGACCCGGACGTGTTCGTCGTCGGCGGTGGCGTGGCCGACGCCGGCGATCTGCTCTTGGCCAGTGTCCGGCGGACGCTGGCGGACAAGGTCATCGGCCAGCAGGCGCGACCGGCGCCGCCGGTCGTCGTGGCCGAACTGCGCAACGAGGCCGGACTGGTCGGCGCGGCGGACCTGGCCCGGCACCGCTGAGGCCGGTACCGCTGATCCCGGCACCGCTGAGGCCGGTACCGCTGAGCCCGGCACCGCGGCGTTCGGGTCGTCGCGTGGCGCACGGGCGCGCAGGGAGGGCACCGGTGTTGAGGTTCGGCCCGGTTCACGGCCCGCGGACCGGGCCGAACCTCAACACCGGCGAGATTCAGCCGCGGGTCGCTAGATGACGGCGCCGTCCCCGTCGTCGTCCCGCTCGGCGCGGCGGGCGACGAGGGCGACGAAGCCGCCGATCGTCATCGCGATCGCTCCGACGATGATCCAGTCGTCCCAGTTCCGCAGCCCGGCGACGACCGCGAGGATCGGGCCGATCGCGACCGCGGCCCACGACATCCGAGCCGCGGCGTCGGCGGGCACGGGGATCGGCGGCGGTTCGGGCGGGTCGTAGCCGGAGGCCTCGTCGTCGTCGACGAGCTCGACCGGGTCGGCGAGCGGATCGGGATGCTCGCCGTCGGCGACCAGTTGCCCGGCCGGATCGGATCGGGCGGCCGGGAACGCCGGCCCGAGGTCCAACTGCCCGCGAAGGTCGGCGACGATCGCGTCCCAGGCTTGCCGTTCGTCGTCGGGCAGGTCGAAGTCCTCGCGGCCGGACCGACCCGCCTCGGTCATGCGCGCAGCCGCTCGACGAAGGCGATGCTGTCCCGGACGATCACCGGGGCGTCGTAGTCCAGCGTCGCCACGTGGTAGGAGTCGGGCAGGACGACCTCGGTGACGTCGGTCGAGGAGACGTTGGCCAGGATGAACGCCGCGTTCGACGGCTCGACGACGTGGTCGGTCGCGCTGCGGAAGAGCAGCACGGGCTGGGTCACCTTCGCGATGTCGGCACGGGTGATCGACCACAGCTGCGACAGCGAGTGCGCGGCCTTGAGCGGCAGGCGGTCGTAGGCCACCTCGTCCTGGTCGGGCTTGGCGATGTCGTTGGAGACGCCCGGGAACGAGCCGACGAGGTGCTGGACGATCGGCAGCGCGAAGCGATCGATCCGCTCGGTGTGGACCGCTGCGTTGACCAGCACGATCCCGGCGACGTCGGCGCCGTGCTGCTCGGCCAGCCGCAAGGTCAGCGTCCCGCCCATCGACAGGCCCATGACGAACACACGGGCGCAGCGCGAGCGCAGGTCGGCGAACACGTCGTCGACCTCGCCGTACCAGTCGCGCCAGGTGGTCAGGTTCATGTCCTGCCAGCGGGTTCCGTGTCCGGGCAGGCGCGGGACGCGGACCGTCCAGCCCTGCGCGGCGAGCTCGCGTCCCCACGGCGTCATCGACGCCGGCGAACCGGTGAAACCGTGGATCAGGAGGACCCCGGTCTCGTCGCCGTCGGCGGACCAGGCCTGCGCGCCGGGAACGACGGTCATCGTGGGCGTCCCTTCTGCCGACTGGTCCGGTCGACGCCGGACGTGCGACTAGTGTGCCATCCGACGGGAAGGCGAACGGGTGCTGTACTGGTTCTTGCGGCAGGTGCTCATCGGGCCGTGGCTACGGGTGCTGTTCCGGCCGTGGGTCGAAGGTGCCGAGCACGTCCCGGACAAGGGCCCGGCGATCTTCGCCAGCAACCACCTGTCGTTCTCGGACTCCTTCTTCCTGCCGTTGGTCGTGCCGCGGCAGATCGTCTTCCTGGCCAAGAGCGACTACTTCACCGGGACGGGCCTGAAGGGTTGGCTGACGAAGGCGTTCTTCTCCGGGGTGGGTCAGGTCCCGGTCGACCGGTCCGGCGGACGGGCGTCGGAGGCGGCCATGAGCACCGCGTTGCGCATCCTCGACGAGGGCGGGCTGTTCGGCATCTACCCCGAGGGGACGCGGTCGCCGAACGGCACGATGTACCGCGGGCGTACGGGCGTCGCCCGGATCGCGATGGACTCGGGGGCACCGGTGCTGCCCGTCGCGATGATCGGCACGTACGAGATCCAGCCGCCGCACACGCTGATCCCGCGGCTGAAGCGGGTCGGCGTACGGATCGGCCGGCCGCTGGTCTTCACCCGCTACGAGGGCCTGCAGAACGACCGGTTCGTGCTGCGCTCGGTCACCGACGAGATCATGTACGAGCTCATGTCGCTGTCCGGTCAGGAGTACGTGGACATGTACGCCACCCGGGCCAAGGACCTCATCGCCCAGGGCTCGCCGGCCGACGCGCGCGCGACGATGCCCGCCGACGACTGAGCCGGGCCGACGCGCGCTGGTCGGCCGGACGCGCGGGTCAGCCGGACCAGTGCCGTGACCGCGCGACCGCCTCGCGCCAGCGTTCGTGCAGCGCCGCGTCCACCGCTCCGGGTTCGAACACCGCGGACGAGCGCCGCGTGCCGGCGAGTTCGTCGGTCGACCGCCAGACGCCGACCCCGAGCCCGGCCAGGAACGCCGCCCCGATGCCGGTGGTGTCCAGTTGGGCGGATCGGTCGACGAGCAGTCCGGTCGTGTCCGCCTGCAACTGGCACAGCAGGTCGTTGCCGGCCGCGCCGCCGTCGACGCGCAACCGCGTGAGGTCCACGCCGGCCTCGCGGGACATGAGGTCGATGACGTCCTTGACCTGCAACGCGATCGCCTCGAGGGTCGCGCGGGCGAGGTGCGCGCGCGTCGTCCCGCGGGTGATCCCGATGACCAGCCCGCGGGCGGTCGGGTCCCACTCCGGCGCGCCGAGGCCGGTCAGCGCCGGCACGAACACGACGCCACCGGAGTCCGGGACGCTCGCGGCCAACTGCTCGACCTGACTGGCCGACTCGATGATGCCCAGGCCGTCACGCAGCCACTGGACCGCCGATCCGGTGACGAAGACCGACCCCTCCAGGGCGTAGTCGCGCCGGCCGTCGGGGTGGGCGAGCGCGACCGTGGTCAGCAGGCCGCCGCGGGAGTGGTGGATCTGAGTGCCGGTGTGGACCAGGAGGAACGAGCCGGTGCCGTACGTGCACTTGGCGTCGCCGGGGGAGAAGCCGGCCTGTCCGACGAGGGCCGCCTGCTGGTCGCCGGCGACGCCGGTGATCGGCAGGTCCAGGCCGAGGAACGCGGCCGGGTCGGTCCGCGCGATCGGGCCGTACGACGCGGTGACCGTCGGCAGCGCCGCGCGCGGGACGCCGAACAGCGCGCACAGCCGGTCACTCCAGTCGCCGTCGGCGAGGTCGTACAGCAGGGTCCGGGACGCGTTCGTCGCGTCGGTCACGTGATCGGCGCCGCGGGACATCCGCGCGATCAGGTACGAGTCGACCGTCCCGACGGCGGTCCGTCCCGACTCGACGCCGGCCCATGTCTGCGGTTCGTGCGTGCGGATCCAGGCGAGTTTGGTCGCGGTGAAGTACGGGTCCAGCCGCAGTCCGGTGCGGTCGGCGACGAACTCCTCGTGACCGTCCTCGCGCATCGCCGCGCACAGGTCGGCCGTGCGCCGGTCCTGCCAGACGATGGCCCGGCGCGGGGAGCCAAGCGTCTCGCGGTCCCACAGGCAGGCGGTCTCGCGCTGGTTCGTGACCCCGACCGCGACGAGCGTGCCCGGGTCGACGTCGGCGAGCGCGGCCCGGGTCGCGGCGCAGGTGGCGGCCCACATCTGCCCGAGGTCGTGCTCGACCCGGCCCTCGGCGGGGAAGTGCTGTTCGAACTCCGCGTAGCCCCGAGCGCGCACCTGCGCGTGCGCGTCGACGACCAGCGCGGTGATGCCGGTCGTGCCGGCGTCGATGGCGAGGATGGCGGCAGGTGACGAAGGCACGGCCCGACCCTAGTTCGCGGCGCCGACGGATCGCCGATGACAGCGCTTTCAGGGTCGGTAGGCTGGGCGGTGTCGCGCGCCGGGAGGGCCGGGGCGCCTGCTGCGAGGGGATCGATCACGATGCGAGTCGGCGTACTCACCGGTGGGGGCGACTGCCCGGGCCTGAACGCGGTCATCCGCGGCGTCGTGCGGCGCGGGGTGGCCGAGTACGGGTACGAGTTCGTCGGTTTCCGGGACGGCTGGCGTGGCCCGCTCGAGGCCCTGACGATGGAGTTGGGCATCGAGCAGGTCCGCGGGATCCTCCCGCGCGGCGGCACGATCCTGGGGTCCTCGCGGACGAACCTGGTCAAGATCGACGGCGGGATCGAGCGGACCGAGGAGAACCTGCGGCGGCTGGGCATCGACGCGCTGATCGCGATCGGCGGCGAGGACACCCTGGGGGTGGCCACCACGCTGACCGAGCACGGGTTCCACGTCGTCGGCGTGCCCAAGACGATCGACAACGACCTGTCCGGGACGGACTACACCTTCGGCTTCGACACCGCGGTGAGTATCGCGACCGAGGCGATCGACCGCCTGCACACGACCGCGGAGTCGCACCACCGGATCTTGATCTGTGAGGTCATGGGCCGGCACGCGGGCTGGATCGCGCTGCACTCGGGCATGGCCGGTGGCGCCAACGTCATCCTCATCCCCGAGGTCGAGTTCGACCTGGACGAGGTCGTCGGGTGGATCGAGTCGCGTTTCCGGGCCTCGTACGCGCCGATCATCGTCGTCGCCGAGGGTGCGCAGCCCAAGGGCGGGACGATGGTCACCAAGGACGCCTCGCTCGACTCGTTCGGGCACGTGAAGCTGTCGGGGATCGGGGAGTGGCTGGCCCAGCAGGTGGAGGCGCGCACCGGGCACGAGGCGCGTACGTCCGTGCT
The DNA here is from genome assembly GCA_964391765.1 of uncultured Bifidobacteriaceae bacterium. GTDB lineage: Bacteria > Actinomycetota > Actinomycetes > S36-B12 > S36-B12 > UBA10649. The sequence goes on from CAYMNG010000012.1 coordinate 30,415, forward strand.
CGGGCACATCCAGCGGGGCGGCTCGCCGACCGCCTTCGACCGGGTGCTCGCGACGCGCTTCGGGCTCAACGCGATCACCGCGGTCAGGGACGAGGCGTGGGGCACGATGGTCGCGTTGCAGGGCACGGACATCGTCCGGGTGCCGCTGCAGCAGGCGACCGGCACGCTGAAGACCGTGCCGCTGGCGCGGTACGAGGAGGCGAAGAGCTTCTTCGGCTGATCCCCCGGGCGTCGGCGCGCGTCAGCCCGCCGGGACGATGGTCACGCCGAGGCGGGTGGCGATCGCGTCGACGGTCAGCCGACCGGCACCCTTCCTCAGTGGTGAGATGACGGGCTCTTCGGCCGGGTCGAGGCCCCGCAACCCCACCGCTCGCGAAGAGGCTGGTCGGGGGTGCGGGCACCGGGCCGTACCCTGTCCCCATGTCCGACGCGATCACCTGGCCCGACCTGCCGGCCGCCCAGCAGCCGCCGTGGCCGGACGAGGCCGCACTCGCCGCGGCCGTCGCGGAACTGTCGACCCTGCCGCCCCTGGTGTTCGCCGGCGAATGTGACCTGCTGCGCGAGCGGCTGGCCGACGCCGCGCAGGGCCGGGCGTTCGTCCTCATGGGCGGGGACTGCGCCGAGACGTTCGCCGCCAACAACGCCGAGTCGATCCGTGCGCGCCTGAAGACCGTGCTGCAGATGGCCGTCGTGCTCACCTACGCGGCGTCGCTGCCGGTCGTCAAGGTCGGCCGCGTCGCCGGGCAGTACTTCAAGCCCCGGTCGAAGCTGACCGAGACCCGCGACGGGGTCGAACTACCGTCGTACTTCGGCGACGCCGTCAACGCGCTGCCGTTCGAGGCGACCGGCCGGGTGCCGGACCCGCAGCGGCTCGTGCGCACCTACAACGCGTCCAGCGCCGCGCTGAACCTGGTTCGCGCGTTCACCCAGGGTGGCTACGCCGACCTGCGGCAGGTGCACGCCTGGAACACCGACTTCGTCCGCGAGTCGCCGGCCGGTCAGCGGTACGAGGCGATGGCACGAGACATCGACCGCGCGCTGTCGTTCATGCGCGCGATCGGCGCCGATCCGGAGGAACTGCAGCGGGTCGAGTTCTTCGCCGCGCACGAGGCCCTGTCGATCGACTACGAACGTGCGCTGACCCGGATCGACTCCCGCACCGGACTGCCGTACGACGTCAGCGGGCACTTCCTGTGGATCGGCGAGCGGACCCGTCAGGTGGACGGCGCGCACGTGGACTTCGCGGCGCGGATCCGAAACCCGGTCGGGGTCAAGGTCGGTGCCGGTGCGGCGCCGGACGAGGTCGCGCACCTGTGCGAGGTGCTGAATCCGGACCGTGTCCCCGGCCGGCTGACGCTGATCACGCGGATGGGTGCGGACCGTATCGGCGACGCCCTGCCGGGCATCGTGCAGAAGGTCGACGCCAGTGGCGTTCCGGTCGTGTGGGTGTGCGATCCGATGCACGGCAACACCCGCGAGGCGCCCTCGGGCCACAAGACGCGCAGGTTCGACGACATCGTCGCCGAGGTGCACGCGTTCTTCGCGGTCCATCGGGAGCTCGGCACGACCCCGGGCGGGCTGCACATCGAGCTGACCGGCGACGACGTGACCGAATGCGTCGGCGGCACCGGGGGAGTGCTGGAGGACCGGCTCGGAGACCGGTACGAGACCGCCTGCGATCCGCGGCTGAACCGCGAGCAGAGCCTGGAGTTGGCGTTCCTGGTCGCCGACATGCTCATGCCGCGGTAGCCATGCCGCACCCGGTGGGCACGCTTCTCGCATCGACCTACCGAACGCCGGCCGGGGACCTGGTCGTCGTGGTCGACCCGCACGCGGCCGGCGACCGAGGACCGACCGACTACGGCGCAGTGGTGAGCACGTCGTTCCGCGGCTTGGCCGACGCGCTGGAACAGCTGCCGGACGGGGTCGACGTCCATCCGCGCACGCCGGTGCCGTTCGTGCGCGACGTGCTGAGCCGGTACGCCGACGGCGACCTCGCGGCGCTCGACGAGGTGTCGGTGACCCAGTCCGGGGGCCCGTTCCAGCAGCGGGCGTGGCGGGCGATGCGCGACGTGCGGCCCGGCAGCGTGGAGACCTACGCCGGGCTCGCGCGACGTGCCGGTGCCCCGCGGGCCGCCCGGGCGGCGGGGACGGTCTGCGCGCACAATCTCGTCGCCCCGTTCGTGCCCTGCCACCGGATCGTCGCCGCCGGTGGTCTGGGCGGGTACGGGTACGGACTCGAGGCCAAGATCGCCCTTCTCGAGCACGAGGGCGTTCTGCTGTAGGCGGGTCGTGCTCGTCGTCCCGGGCGGCTCGGCCGTCAGGCGGCGTGGACGTCGTCGGTGACCCGGCGCAGGCACCTCAGACCCCACAGCAGCACGATCCTGTCGTGGGCGACGAGCATGCCCCACAGCGCGCCGCCGGCCAGGTTCGTCGTGTGCAGCAGCAGATCGCCGATCGCGTGGATCGCCACCAGCGCCACGGCCGCAGGAACGGCCAGCAGGCGCACGGCGCGCCAACTCGACGGGCCCCGCAACGCTGCGCGACGCCACCCGTTCGTCGCCACGACGATGCACAGCGCGACGGTCATGAGGGCCAGGACCGCGATGAGGCGTCGATCGGTGTCGTCTAGATCGGGCAGCAGCACCGCCGAGAGCACGCCGATCCCGACCGTCGCGGCCACGGCGCATGCGACCAGTCCGGTGGCCAGGACGACCGGGTGGCTGGTGCGGTCGGCCCAGGAATCCAGTGGGACAGCCAACTTCGGCAACCGGTGTTGATGGGCGTTGGCGATCGACGCGGTTGCCGGTCTCGACACGCGGGTTCAGAACGCCTTGCTGATGGCCGAGCGTAAGAGTATCAAGAGTATAAAGATCTATAAAGGAGGCTGAGGTGGCCCGATCGCCGAGCCCATTCAGGCCGGGATTCGGGTCTTCGCCGCCGGTGCTCGCCGGTCGGGAAGATCTGATCCACGACTTTGCCGACGGCCTGCTGGACGGACCCGGCAGCGCGTCGAGAGTGTCCTTCTACACCGGCGCTCGAGGCGTTGGCAAGACCGTGCTCCTCAACGCGCTTGAAGTGCCCGCTCGCGAGCAGGGATGGGTCGTCGTATCGGAAACGTGCACGCCCGGTCTGACAGGCCGACTGGTTGGGCATCGACTGCCAGAGGTGTACGCCGATATCGCTCTGGGTCAGCCACGGCGCCGTACGACCGGAGTTAGCGTTTCTGGGCTCGGTGGCGTCAACTGGGAGAACGTGCCACCAGCGGATCGCGACCTACGTTCGTGGATGTCCGCCATTACAGACGGGTTAGCGGACCGAAACTCAGGCCTGCTGTTCACTGTGGACGAGATCCACCCCCGCCATCTTCCGGAACTCGTCGAACTGGCCAGCGTAGTTCAGCACGCGGTGAGAGAGGATCGTGACGTTGCCTTCGCCGGTGCGGCGCTCTCCTCCTCTCAGGGCGGGATCCTCAAGGGCGACAGCACTACATTCCTTCGACGGGCAGAGTGGCGAGAACTCGGACGAATCCCAACGCTCGATGCGGCACGAGCGATCCGCGATCCGATCATCGCGATGGGGCGCCGCATTAACGAAGATGCGGTGGACGCTGCAGTGACAGCCGCACAGGGGTACGCATTCTTGATCCAACTCCTCGGCGACCTGATGTGGAAGAACCGCCCAGACGAGGAGGTCATCACTATCGACGATGTTCGCGACTCCCTGCCGGGGGCCAATCGGCGCATGGGAACCAGCGTTCTGGCTCCCGAGTTCTCGGACCTCTCGCAGATTGACCGCACCTATCTCCTCGCAATGGCTCTCGAAGACATCCCTCGCCGCACCGGACGCATTGCTGCTCGCATGGGTGTCGATGCGCAGTATGCGAACATCTACCGTCAACGACTGATCGACGCAGGGATCATCTACGCGGACGGCTACGGGGTGGTCGCTTTCGTAACGCCCGGCATGGACCACTACGTCCGTGAGCACACGGACATCACCGAACTACCCCTTCGCGCAACCTAGCGACGACTTGAGATTGCGGCGAGCCGGCCTTCTTCTGACGCCCCTTTCCGCCACTGGGATGGCGGAAAGGGGCGGGTCGCCAGCCGCTTTCAGCACCTCTTGCCGAAGTGGGGACCGCGGCGCGTTCGGCTTCGGTCACGGACCGGCACGCTAGCGAAGCGGCCGAACCCGCGCGACTAGCCGAACGTGACGCCCTGGGCGAGCGGAAGGTCGGCGGAGTAGTTGATCGTGTTCGTCGCGCGTCGCATGTAGGCGCGCCACGCGTCCGACCCCGATTCGCGGCCGCCGCCGGTGGACTTCTCGCCGCCGAACGCCCCGCCGATCTCCGCACCGGACGTGCCGATGTTCACGTTGACGATGCCGCAGTCGGATCCGGCCGCGGACATGAACACCTCGGCCTCACGCTGGTCGAGGGTGAAGATGCTCGACGAAAGTCCTTGCGGCACCGCGTTGTTCAGTGCGATCGCCTCGTCGAGGTCGTTGTACGCCATGACGTACAGGATCGGGGCGAAGGTCTCGCGGCGGACGACGTCGGCCTGCGTCGGCATGCGCACGAGGGCCGGGCGGACGTAGCAGGCCGCCTCCGACGTGCCGTCGACGAGGACACGCTGACCGCCGGTGACGACCGTGCCGCCGGCCGCAACCGCTTCGGCGAGCGCGGCCTGCATCCGCTCGTGCGCGGCCCGGTCGATGAGCGGCCCGACGAGGACACCGGCGGTCGTCGGGTCGCCGACGACGAGGTTGTCGTACGCCCGGGCGACGCGCCGCACGACGTCGTCCACGACGTCGACGTGGGCGATGACGCGGCGCAGGGAGGTGCACCGCTGTCCGGCGGTGCCGGCCGCGGCGAAGACGATCGCCCGAGTCGCCATGTCCAGGTCCGCGGAGGCCGTGACGACGGCGGCGTTGTTGCCGCCGAGCTCGAGGATCGCCTGCCCGAACCGGGCCGCGACGCGGGGTCCGACGATCGCGCCCATCCGTTCGGACCCGGTCGCGCTGACGACCGCGACCCGAGCGTCGTCGACCACGGCCGGCGCGCTGTCGCGGGTCGCCAGGGCGAGGACGTGGACGTCGGCGGGAGCACCGCACTCCGCGATCGCCCGGTCGAGCAGCGCGGTGCCGGCCAGCGCGGTCAGGGGCGTCCGCTCGGACGGCTTCCACACGACCGGATCGCCGCAGACCAGCGCGATCGCGGTGTTCCACGCCCACACCGCGACCGGGAAGTTGAACGCGGAGATGACGGCGACGACCCCGCACGCACGCAGCGCGGCTCGGGCGCGGTCGGCGAGATCGGTCCGGTC